>DATEPR010000485.1:0-15559 GCA_035273045.1 Pseudonocardiaceae bacterium
GGTGATCGCGACGGCGGTCCCGACGCGGGACGAGCCGCCGGCCACACCGGACCCGGTCTCGCTCGCCGCCGCCACGGCGGCGGGGCAACGGTCGTCGCTGCGGCGACGCCCGTGGACGCACCCGTTCCCCGGCTGTTTCGGGTGCGGACCGGAGAACGCCGGTGGGCTGCGGATCATGGTCGGCCAGGTGTCCGGCCGGGACCTCGCGGCCGACGTCTGGACACCGGGCCCGGCACTGGCCGGCTCGGCCGGGGTGCGACCGGAGTTCGTCTGGACGGCGTTGGACTGCTCCGGCGGGCTGGGCGCGATCGGGCAGGGGCCGACGTCGGCGCCCTACCTGCTGGGCCGGATGACGACCTGGCGGTTCGCCCCGGTGCACGCAGGGGAGCGGTACGCCGTCGCCGGCTGG
Source organism: Pseudonocardiaceae bacterium (assembly GCA_035273045.1). Taxonomy (GTDB): domain Bacteria; phylum Actinomycetota; class Actinomycetes; order Mycobacteriales; family Pseudonocardiaceae; genus DATEPR01. The sequence continues at coordinate 410 of DATEPR010000485.1, forward strand.
CGGGAGGGCGGCGCGGGCCGCAAGCTGCTGGCGGGATCGGCGATCTATGCCGCGGACGGCACGCCGGTCGCCGTCGCCAGGGCCACGTGGATCCAACTGGTCTGAGCACCGCCGGCGCGCCGGCCGGCCTGTTCGAATCTGGCCGGATTGGGCACACCACCAGCAGGAGTGCTGAACTCGGTGAGCCGAGGAGTGCAGATGATCGAGCGTCGGACTGGCCGGCACGCCGACCGTGTCGACTGGCGTCCCCATTCGGAGGCCGGCTGCCTGGTGGTCAAGCCCGCCGGTGACCTCGACGCGAAGACCTACCGCGAGTTCCGCGACGATCTGGTCAAGTTCGTGATGGACCAGCCGAGTGGGCTGGTGGTCGTCGTCGATGACCTGCGGATCGACTCGCGCGAATCGTTGACCGCCTTCTCGGCGGCCTGGATGCTCGTCGGTGAGTGGCCGGCCGTGCCGATCCTGCTGGTCGCGAGCGACCCGGAAGTGCGCGCGACGCTGGCCGGCAGCCCGTTGGCCCGCTACGTGCCGGTATACGACACCGTGCGAGCCGCCCTGGCCGGCGTGGGCGATCCGCCGGGGCCGCGCCACAGTGAGATCGAACTGTTCCCGTACGCCACCAGTTCGCACGTCGCGCGCCGGTTCGTGGAACGGACGTGCCGGCAGTGGTCGGTCAGCGGGCGCGTGCAGGACGCGATGGGGGTGGCCACCGAACTGGTGGAGAACGCGATCCTGCATGCCGGCACCGACCTGCGACTGCGGTTGGAACTGCACGAGCGCGGGCTGACCGTGGCGGTGCGGGACGGCAGCCCGCACGACGCGGTGCTGCGGGAGGGTGGACCGGGCCGGGCGATCGGCCTGCACCTGGTCACGGCCCTGGCGACGGTGTGGGGGAGTGCGCCGCACATGTCCGGCGGCAAGGTCGTCTGGGCCGTGCTGGCGCACCGGCGGCCTGCCGGCTCCGACGATCTCCTGTAGAAGCGCGCGCCGCGAGGACCATCGGTCTACCCTGGGTAGCGGCTTTCGGGCGGCGGGGGCGCCCGGCCACTCGTGGCGGGAGCGAGCAGGAGGTTTGCCTTGTCACGCTCGGTAGGGATCACGGTGCGTCAACTGGCCCACGCTGTGGTCTGCGAGGTGAGTGGCGAGTTGGACCTGGTGGCCGTGCCGCAGGCCCGCGAACGGTTGTTGTCGGCGGTCAGCGACGTCCGGCCGCCGAAAGCGGTGGTGCTCGACCTGGCCGGCCTGACCGTACTGTCGGCCGCGGCCGCCCATGTTCTCCTGGACGTCGCCGAACGGTGCGAATCCCGTGGCGTGTACGTCTGCGCCGTGCTCGCGCCCGGTCGCCCGGCTCGGCAGGTCACCGAGCTGATCTCGGCGATGCCCGTGTTCGAGACGGTCGTCTCCGCGCTGGAGCGGATCACCGCGCAGCGGCCGGACGGCGAGCCGCCCCGGCCGGTCGGCACGACCGAACGCGGCGAACAGTTCCTGGAGCTGGCCCAGTCCATGCTGGCGGCCACCACCGTGGCCGAAGTGCTCGACCGGGTCGTGGTGGCCGCCGCGGAAATGCTGCCCACCGCCGACCTGGCCAGCATCACCCTGCGCGACCGCACCAGCACCCTGCACACGCCGGTCCGCTCCGACCCGCTGGCCGACCGCCTGGACGAACTGCAGTACCGGTTCCACGAAGGCCCCTGCTACGACGCGGCCCTGCCCACCGGACCCGGCTCGGCCGCCTGCGCCGACCTCGCCGCCCCCACCGCTCCGTGGCCGAAGTTCGCGCCCGTCGCCGCCGAGTTGGGCATGGCGGCGGTCATGTCCACCGCGCTGCTCGCCAGCGTCGACTCCCACGAGTCCACCGGGGCGCTGAACGTGTACTCCCGCTCCCCGCACGGCCTGGACGACCTGGACCACGACGTCATGCTGCTGCTGGCCAGCCACGCCTCGCTGGCCGTGTCGCACACCCGCGCGGTGGACTACGCGGCGCTGCGCGAGACCCAACTGCGCCGCGCGCTGGACACCCGGGACGTGATCGGGCAGGCCAAGGGCATCATCATGGCCCGGCGCGGCGTGGACGCCGACGAGGCGTTCCAGATCCTGCGCCGCGCCTCCCAGGACCTCAACGTCAAGCTGGTCGAACTGGCCGAAACGCTCGCGTCCCACCACACCGAACTCGACGGCTGACGCCAGCCCGGCTAGGCCCGGGACTTGGGTGCGGCGAGCTCGGCCAGGTGGTGCAGCGAGTTGGTGAGATGGTCCGGGCCGAACGGTGGGAACTGGATGTACTCCCGGCGGAACCGCGGCACCGCCGACCAGTCGTAGGTGAGCGTGACGTCGGTCTCGGACGGTCCGAGCGGCGCCAGGTCGTAGCGCCAGAGCCAGCCGCCGAGTTCCAGGCGACCGTCGTCCTGCTCCGTGCCCGTCAGCCAGCCGATGGTGCGTGGCGGGTCGAGCACGGCGACCTGGTTGGCCACCCGGTATTCGCCGTCGGGATGGTCGCGGTGATACATGTCCATCCGGAAGACCTGCCCCGTCTCGGTCAGCGGAGCCCGGTCGACGGATTCCTGGACCCAGCCGGTGCCGTCGATCGCGGCATGGGTCGTCGGGTCGGCCAGCACCGCGAACACCCGTGCCGCTGGTACGGCGACGGTCAGCGTGGCGCTCACGTTCTCGTGGTTCATGGTGGGCACTTTCCTTGTCGTCTCAGAGGTCGGCGAGCTGGTCGCGGCGCCGGACGAGGTAGGCCGTCTCGGCCTTGTTGCCGGCCAGCGCGATGGCCCGGTCGTAGGCCGCCCGCGCCTGCGCGCCGCGGCCCAGCCGGCGCAGCAGGTCGGCCCGGGTGGCGTGGAAGATGTGGTAACCCTCCAGCGGCAGGCCGTCCACCTGCGCCAGCGCGACTTCCGGACCGTCCAGCTCGGCTACCGCGATCGCCCGGTTGAGCCGCACGATCGGCGAGGGGTCCACGCGAACCAACTGGTCGTAGAGCGCGAGGACCTGCGACCAGTCGGTGTCGCGGAAGTGCCGCGCGTCGGTGTGGACGGCGTTGATCGCGGCGAGGATCTGGTAGCGCCCCGGCGGCTGGCCGGACGCCAGCCGTGCGCGGACCAGGGCGTGGCCCTCGGCGATCAGCTCACGGTCCCAGGCGCCGCGGTCCTGCTCGTCGATGGCCACCAGCTCACCGCCGGCCGACACCCGGGCGGACCGGCGGGCCTCGGTCAGCAGCATCAGCGCCAGGAGTCCGGTGACCTCGCCGTCCGCCGGCATCAGGTCGTGGACCAGGCGGGTCAGCCGGATCGCCTCGGTGGTCAGGTCGCCGCGGACCGCATCCTGTTCCGGGTCGGAGGACAGGTAGCCCTCGTTGAAGATCAGGTAGAGGACGGTGAGCACCCCGTTGACCCGGGCCGGCAGGTCGTCCCGGGACGGCACCCGGTAGGGGATCCGCGCCGCCTTGATCTTCGCCTTCGCGCGGGTGATCCGCTGGCCCATGGTGGTCTCCTGGACCAGGAACGCGCTGGCGATCTCGGGCACGGTGAGCCCGCCGACCATCCGCAGGGTCAGCGCGACCCGGGCCGGCGTGGCGAGTGCGGGGTGGCAGCAGGTGAACACCAGGCGCAGCCGGTCGTCGTCGATGGCGCCCGGTGGTTCGGGGGTGTCGGACAGCATCAGCGCCTCCTTGTGCTTCTCCGCACGCCTGGCCTCGCGCCGGACCCGGTCGATGGCCCTGCGGTGGGCGGTGGTGGTGAGCCACGCGCCCGGATTCGGCGGGACGCCGTCGACCGGCCAGCGTTGGACGGCGGCCGCGAACGCCTCCGCGGCCATCTCCTCGGCGATGTCGAGATCGCCGAACCGCCTGGCGAGGGTCGCGACCACCTGGGCCCACTCGTCGCGGTGGGCCTTGGCGAGCGCCTGGTCAACGTCGGTCATTCGCCCAGGATCGGCCGGAGCTCAAGCCGCCGGTTGCAGGACTTCGACCCCTGGGCGGCCAGCCGGAGCGCCACGTCGAGGTCGGGGGCCTCGATGATCCAGAAGCCGGCGGTGTACTCCTTCGACTCCAGGTACGGCCCGTCGGTGAGCACCACCTCCTCGTGCCGGCCGTCGACGACGGTGGCCGTGCCGGGCGACGCCAGGCCGGCCGCGAAGACCCAGTGGCCGTCGGCCACCAACTGCTCGTTGAAGACGTCGATCGCGGCCATCTCCTCGGCCGTGCCGGTGGCGTCTGGGTTGTCGGTCAGCACGGACATCAGGTACTGCGCCATGGGAAATCTCCTGTCCTCGGGTGGCCGCCCTCGTGGCCGCCTCACCCGTCCAACGAACGACGTTGCCCCGATCCGACACGCCTCGCGAGATTTCTTCGGGGCTTGCTCGGGCGCCGAATGGCTCCGTACTGATTTCGGCCGCATCGGCCAGGGCCTGACCACGGCGATCGGCGCGCTGGTCGCCGCCGACGACCAGCCGGCCTTCCTGGTCGAGGGCGACGCGGGCTTCATGATGCACCTGCCCGAGTTCGAGACCGCCGTCCGCTACGGCCTGCCCATCCTGGTGGTCCTGTTCAACGACCAGTTGCTGGGCGCCGAGTACCACAAGGCGGTCGCCAAGGGCCTCAACGCCGACCCGGCCCCGACCATCGTCGACGCCAGGATCTTCACGTCCGTCATCAGCATCCCGTACCGCAGGCTCCACTTCGGCCAGGACGCCTGACCGCCACTCCGGGGAGCCGCATCACCAGTGGACGAGATTCTGCCGTGCCCGCAGCTCCCAGGCCGGTACCCGGTTCGCGATCACGGCCAGGAACAAGGCGCCCGCGCCGATCGCCGCCGATACCACGATGATCGCCAAGTCGGCCCACAGGACTCCCACGACGACGCCGAGCACCGACAACAGCAACGTCACCATGAGCGCGCCAGCACTTGCCGGTGACGTCGTCCGCCACACCCACCGGTCCGCCTCGTCGAGCTCGTCGCCGAGCGCCGCCACGGCCGCGGCGGTGTCGTTGTCCAGGCCGGCCAGGGAGCGCGTTTCCGCCATGAGCGACCGGCAGTCGGCGACCTGGTCGGCCGAGCTGAACATCGGCTCGCCGTCCCGGCTGGTGGGCCGGACCTCGGTTGACCGGCACAACAGGGCGACCGCCAGGTACGGCGTGGCCACCTCGGTCACCTCCGGCTGTCGAACCAGTTCACGCAGCTCGGCCAACGCTGTCCCGGCGGACCCGGTCGCTGCCAGTGCGAACGCACGGGCCAGCCGGGGCACCGGGTCCGCCGGCGCGGCCGCGACCGCCTTCTCGTAGTACTCCAACGCCATCGGCCAGTCCCGCTGGCGGGCGTGCACGTCGCCGAGCACGGTCAGCCGGTAGCCGTGCCGGTCAGTGTCGACGGCGTCGGTCAGGATAGAGGTCGCCGCGGCGTGGTCACCGGCCACCAGTGCGGACAGCGCCGCCAGCACCGGTTCGTCCGAATCGGACCGGTCGCCGGCATGGGTCGCCGTCGTGCGTGCGAGCGTCCTGATCTCGCTGGCGTCCGCGAGCAGCCACTTCCGCCACAGTTGCCGATTCCGCCAGGCATCCGACCAGTTCTCGGGAACGTCGACACGCATCATGGCCGCACTCTATTACAATTCACCAGCCAATGTTCGGCGCTGCGCTTGTGGCGATCGGCGACCACGGACAGAATCTCTCGGTCAGCTCCGATCGGGAGGAACCGTGTCCACTCCTGCGGCCAATCGCGGCCGTCGACACCTCAGTTCGACCAGGCTCGCGGCGCTCGTCTCGCTCGCCTACCTGATCTTGGTCGGCGGTGGCGGCGTAGCGATTCTGCAGGTCCTGACCCATGCCAGCGGCTCGGCCGAGGTGCTGACGGTGAATGGCCAGGTCCCGGCGGCGGCTCCGCCGTCCGATTTCTTCCCCGCGGGCGGCGGCGCGGCAGACGACAGCCCGTCGTCGTCCGCGGAAACTGTCCCTGAATTGTCCAGTGAAACGAGTGCCGTCCCGGATCTGTCCAACTACGAGGCCGTTTCCGGGCCGGACGGACTGACGACCGACGTGCCGGTGAATTGGACGCCGGACCCGACGACCGGGTCGTCGACACTCGTTCAGCTGGACGATCCCGACGACCCCGGCCAGTTCGTCCGCTACGGGGACGGTCCCGTGCCGGACGGTGACCTGGTGTCCGGTCTGGCCGCGGCGGCCAGGACCAATCCGAGGATCAGCGACGGCTACCACCAGTTGGCGCTGGAGTCGGTGAGCTTTCACGGTGATCCCGCGGCCGACTGGGAGTTCCAGTTCCGCAAGGACGGCGTGCTGCGGCACGTGCACGCGCGGTACTGGCTCGTCGGCGGCCACGAATACTTCGTCTACGTGTCCGGACCGGACAGCGAGTGGGATCAGCTGATGCCGATCTTCACCACCATGGCCGACACGGCACAACCCTGACCGGAGACCACCCCGACCATGACCGCGACGGACCGAATCCGACCACACCGGGCTCGACTCACCGCTCTGCGCGACGAGACGACTCGCCACCTCTCCGCCGCCGTGCACGTGGACGGCGACCTCGCCGACGCGATGATCCGCGAGTTCCTCGTGGAACCGTTGCGCGCGATCGCACCGTCGCCCGGTGTGGACGCGTTCGCGGTCCTCCGCGAAGCGGTCGCGGCGCGGGCGCGGCGCATGCTGCGCGACTGGTGCCTGCTCATCGTGCTGATCGCGTTCTTCGCGACCAGCCTGACCTGGGGACTGATCTGGCTGGCCGTCGCCTATGCGTCGGCAGCGCTGGGCAGTCCCTCATCGGGCTGGCGGCACCGAGGCGTGCACCGGGTGGTGGCCATCGCGCTGGTGCCCCTGGCGTTGGTCGTGGTCACCATTCTGTTCGCCGTGCGGGCGGTGTCCGCGTATGTCCAGGGCACGGCGGCGTTCCTGGAGTTCTTCACCACACCCGCGGTCGGGCCGTGGACGGTCGCGCTCGGCGGGTCGGCCCTGGCGATCCTGGTGGGCAACGAGTTCCTGCTGGCGCAGTTGTTCGCCCGCAGCTTCCGTCGCGGCTTGTTCGAGGCACGGCCGAACCGCTACTCGTGGCCCGGCGAGCGCTGGGCGCGCAACTTCAACGTCGACGCCTACCGCGACCAACTGGCCCGGATCGAGCAGAGCGACAGCACGGCGAATCTCGTGGTCTACCGCGGTTACGAGCCGTTCGTCGGCGCCGGCACGCGGGTCGAGAAGTCGGCGATCAGTCTCGCGGTCTCGCTGGAGCCGGACGACGACTCCATCGCCGAGCCGTTCACGCTCGCCGATCTGTACGACCACGTGTCAACCCGGATGCTGGAACTGCGCGACGCCGCGTCGCTGGCGCCGAGTGAACGGCTGGGCGGCCTGGCCGAACGGGTCCAGGTGATCGTCCCGATCCAGGAGTTGTTCACGAACGCCGCCGATCCCGCGACCAAGGACGTGCTGCCCGGCCTGGACCGGCGGCCGGCCGAGCGGATCGGCGAGGACCGGCTCGCCGGCCTGGTCGAGCAGCCACTGGAGTGGATGCGGTACTACCGCTGCTACCAGCTTGAGACGTGGGATCGCGGACTGACGGTGTCGGCGTACCTGACCTTCGGCATGTCCGAACGGACGCTGTTCCTGGAATGGACGCCGTGCCTGTTGTTCCCACTCGACCGCGGGTACCGGACGGTCGACTCGACGTCGATCGAGCCGCTGAGTGCGCTGGGGTCCGCGGCGCTGAGCTGGATCCGCCTGCCGGTGGCGTTGCTGTCCCGCCTCCGGTCCCTGTTCACGTGGCTTCGGCCCATGCCCGACCAGCCCGGCATGGTGTTCCCGGACAGGTACGCCGCGTCCGCGAGCCTGCGTGAACTCGCGGCCGCCGACGAGTTGGACAACTACTTCCAGGTCTCCGACGTGTCCCGATACCTGCAGGTGCTGAGCACCAGAATGACCAGTGCGGTGGGCGAATTCCTCGCGGACCGGGGAATCTCCGTCACGGACTTCATGGAGCAGGCGAAGACGGTCATCAACCAGACCACCGTCATGGGGAACATGGTCAACTCGGTGATCGGGAACCGGAACACCGTGGCCGGCAACCGCGCGACGCACTCGGACCAGTAGGGGGTACCGATCCCATGGGGCGGAACAAGATCCACATCGGTGGTTCGATGACCAACTCGGTCATCGGTGACGGCAACCAGGTCTCGATGGGCACGACAGCGCCGAGTTCGCGCCCCGCCCCACCGCCGGCGCCGTCGGCCGACGTCCAGACATACGACCTGGCCTTCTCGTTCGCCGGTGAGGACCGTGAGTACGTCGAGGCGGTCAAGCACGCGTGCGACACACTCGGACTGGTCGTCATGTACGACCGGGACCTGTCCACGCACTGGTGGGGCCGCAACTATCTGGTCGAACAACGGCGGATCTATGCTCAGCGGACACGGTTCGTGGTGCCGTTCATCTCGTCGCACTACTTCGCCAAGCCGATTCCACAGGACGAGTTCGCCGCCGCGATGTGGACCGACATCCGCCGTGGCGGCGGCTATCTCCTGCCGGTGCTGATCGGGCAGGTGGAGGTGCCGGTGGAGCAGTTGCCGGCCCATGTCGGCTGCCTGCGGGCCGAGGAACACACCCCGGACCAGCTCGCCGCCAAGCTGGCCGCGAAGGTCGCCGAGGACCGCCGTGCGCCACAGGAGATCGGCGGACTCGTACCGCACGTGGCCCGTCCGCACCCCGGCTGGTGACCAGGATGGGGCCGGCGGTTCGCGGATAAACTGCGGGCAATGGACACGAGTGAGCTGACGGCGCTGGCGTCGGTCGCCGCCGGGCAGATGATCCAGTTGATGGCCACGGATGGCTGGGCGGCGGCGAAGTCCTCGTTCGTGTCGTTGTGGCGGCGGCTGCATCCCGAGCGCGTGGACGCGGATCTGACGCGGGCGCGTAGCGATCTGTTGGCCGCCAGGCAGACCGGCGACGACGAGTTGGAGAAGTCGCTGGTGGCCGAATGGCAGGCCCGGCTGGCCCGGCTGCTCGTCGCGCAGCCGGAGGTCGTCGACGAGCTGCGGCGGTTGCTCAATCCCGCAGCGGGTGGGCAGCAGACGGTCGGTTCGATGAGGCTGGACACCCGCGTCACCGGTGGTGGTGACGCCTACGTGGCGGGCCGGGACCAGACGATCAACCGACGCTAGCCGTTCGATAGGGGTGGGTAGGTGTGACTGGCGAGCCGGACGCGGGGACGCATGTGGAGGTCCACGTCTCCGACGGCGGCGACGCGTACGTCGCGGGCCGGGACCAGCACATCCACCACGAGGGCGGGGTTCGCCGCGCCACGGCCGGCGACGGCACCGGCGCGAAGTGCCCCTATCCGGGCCTGGCGCCGTTCGACGCGCGGTTCGCGGAGTGGTTCTACGGTCGTGACGAGGTGGTCGCGGCCGTGTGCCAGCGGCTGGACACCCGGCTGCGAGAGGGCGGCCCACTGGTCGTGATCGGCCCGTCGGGAGCGGGGAAGTCCTCGCTGCTGGCGGCGGGCGTGCTGCCCGCGATCGCGCGTGGCTCGCTGCCCGCCGAGGGCTCGAAGGACTGGCCGCAGGTGACGATGACGCCAACGGCTGCTCCGTCGACCGCCCTGGCGAGGGCACTCGGCGGGGACCTGCCGCGGTCCGACCCGGATCGGTGCGTCGCCCGCATCCGCGGGCTCGCCGGTGGAAACGGCGGCCTGGTCGTGGTGGTCGACCAGTTCGAAGAAGTGTTCACCCTGTGCGGCGACGAGGTGGAGCGGCAGTGGTTCATCGACGTGCTGGATCGCCTCGCCAGGCCGGCGACGCACGACACGGTGGTGGTGTTGGGTCTGCGGGCCGACTATTACGCGCCCTGCATGGATCATGACCGGCTCCGGGCGGCGTTGCGTACCGATCCGGTGCTGCTGGAGCCGATGACCGACGACGAAGTCCGGCAGGTGATCCGCCTGCCCGCCCGCGACGTCGGCCTGGAGGTGGAGGACGGCCTGGTCGACGTGCTGCTGGCCGATCTCGGCGCCGGAAACCGGGCGGCGGGCCGGCTTCCGCTGCTGGCGCACGCGCTGCGTGCGACCTGGCAGCACCGCCACGGTCACCTCCTGACCGTCGACGCCTACCACCTGACCGGCCGCATCCAGGGCGCCATCGCCACGACGGCGGAGCAGCTGTTCGAGTCGCTGACCGCGGAAGGCCGCGAACTGGCGCGTGCCGTCTTTCTGCGACTGGTAGTTGTCGGCCGCGACGCGGACGACGTTCGTCGGCACGTACGCCATCGCGACCTGGTTCGCGATCTGCCGAACGCCGCTCTGGCCGAGAAAGTCGTGGACCTGTTCGTCCGGGGCAGGCTGCTGACGAAGGAACGGGACACCGTCACCATCGCCCATGAGGCGCTGATCACGGCCTGGCCACGGCTGCGCGAATGGATCGAGCACGACCGGTCCGGCAATCTGGTCCGGCAGGACCTGGAGGACGCCGCCGCCGTATGGGACCGGACCGAGCGGGACCCGGCGCTGCTGTACGGGGAGAGCCGCCTCGACGTCGCCGACAGGTGGGCAGCGGAGCACGCACCCGAGTTGAGCGGCACGGCCAAGGCCTACCTGACGGCCGCCCGCCATCGCCACCGGCGGGGCAGGCGGCTGCGGCGCGCCACGATCGCCGGCGTCCTCGCGCTGGCCCTGGTCGCCTCGGGGGCCGCGGTGTTCGCGTTCCGGCAGAACGCACTGCTCCGCGCCGCCGCCACCCAGGCGCTCGACGACCAGGTCGCCGGGGAGGCGACGCAACTGGCGGCCGCCGATCCGTCCCTAGCCGCGCAGTTCGCGCTGGTCGCCTACCGGTTGACGCCGAACCAGGACAACACGGCGAAACTGGTCGACCTGGAGAACACCCCGCTGGGCAGCGGCCTGGACGTGTCCGGGCGGACCGTCTCGTCGACCGCGTTCAGCCCGAACGACCGCCTGCTGGCCACCGGCGACCTGGACGGCGCCGTGCGGCTGTGGGACATGACCGACCCGGCCCACCCGGACGCCCTGGGCCAACCGCTGTCCGGCCGCGCCACGTCCATCGCGGCGGTGGCGTTCAGCCCCGACGGAAACCTGCTCGCCGCCGGCGGCGCCAACGGCACGGTCTACCTGTGGAACGTGGCCGATCCGGCGCGCCCCACCGCGGTGCGGCCGGCACTGACGCTGAGCGGCAACATCGTCAACGCGGTGGCCTTCAGCCCGGACGGCCGGACGTTGGCCGCCGGCGGCACCGGGGACGACGGCTCGTCCGGCACTGTCGGACTGTGGCACCTGAGCGACCAGGACCACGCGACACCCCTGGGGCAGTTCGTGGTCCGGCACAGCCCGGTGGAGTCGCTGGCGTTCAGCCCGGACGGTCGGATCCTGGCGGACGGCACCGACGACGACACCGTCCAGTTGTGGCGGCTCGGCCGGCACGCGCGGCCGATCACGTCCGTGGCGGCCCTGCGGACCGCGGCGACCACGATCGCGTTCGGCCCGGACGGGCTCGTGCTGGCCACCGGTGGCGTCGACGGTCCCGTTCGGCTGTGGAACATGACCGACCCGAGCCACCCCACCGACTGGGGCCAGCCCCTGGCCGACCAGCCCGCGGACGCCGCGGCGTTCAGCCCGGACGGGCACGTCCTGGCCATCAGCCACGCGGACGGCTCCATCACCGTCTGGAACGTCGCCCAGCCGTCCATACCCACGTTGTTCCAGTCCCTGACCGGACCACCCATCGGCGCGGTCGGCGCGCTGGTGTTCCGCCCGGACGGGCACACGCTGGCCGCCGCCGGCAACAGCGGCGTGGTCGCGCTGTGGAGCCTGCCGCCGTCACTCATGATCGGCGGTCCGGGTCCGGTGGCGGCCAACCCGGTCCGGCACCTGCTCGCCACCACCGACGGCGCCGCCGTCCAGGTGTGGGACGTGGCCGATCCGGCGTCTCCGGTCCCGTTGGCGCGCATCGACCTCGGCCTGCCCGATGCGAGCGAGTCGCTGGCGTTCGATCCCGATGGGCACACGTTGGCCATCGGCGGCGGAACCGACACCTCCGGCACCGTGTGGCTGATGGACGTGACCGACCCGCGCGATCCCACACCGCGGGGCCGACTGACCGGCTTCCCTGGTCCCGTCGCCCTGCTCGCGTTCGGCCCCGGCGCGCGCACCCTCGCCGCGGCCGACGAGGACGGCGACGTGTCGCTGTGGGACACAGTGAATCCGCGCGATCCGGCACCGCTGGGACGCCCACTGACCGAGGCCGTCGACACCACCGGCTCGATGGCGTTCAGTCCGGACGGCCGCACCCTCCTGACCGACGACGGCTCCGGCCCCGTCTGGTCCTGGCGGGTCCCCACCCGCCGCTCTGCCAACGAATCCGGCCAACCGCTGACCGGAGAGGCCGACCTCGCCACGTCGATGGCGTTCAGCCCCGATGGCCACACCCTGGCGGTCGGCACCGACGACAACGCCATCGTGCTGTGGGACGTCACCGGTCCGGACGCTCCCGCTCGGCGTGGCCCGACACTGACCGGGATGAGCGGCGGCGTCGACTCGATGGCGTTCAGCCCCGACGGGCACACCCTGGTCGCCGGCGGCGACGACGGAACCGTCTGGCTGTGGCGCGTCACCGACCGGGCCGCGCTGCTAGGTCACCTCCCGGCGGCGGCCACGACCGACGCCGGCACCGGCATGGTCGCCTTCACCGGTGCGCACGCCTTTGTCTCCAGTGATGTCGACGGGGATGTCCGTCTTTGGGACCTGGACGTCGATCACGCCATCCGGCGGATCTGCGCGATCAGCGCCGACTCCCTCACCCGCCAGCAGTGGAGCAGGTATTTGCCGCGGCAACTCGCCTACCGGCCGCCGTGTGCGACGTAGGAACGTCAGTAGCCGGTGGGCAACCGGGTCAGTACCCGCGGTCCGTCCGTTTCGATGGCGAAATCCTGCGCCGGCACCGGAGCCCGCGGCGCGCTGATGTGCATTTTCGTGTAGCCGCCGCCGAACAGGCCGGTGACGGTCACCGTGGCGACATAGGGAATGGAGGCGCCGTCCGCACAGTCCGGCGTGCAGCTTTTCACCACTATCCGGCCGGTGGCCGAGGCACTGGTCTGCCCCCAGTCCGACCAGGCCAGATCGACCAGCGCTTCCCCGGCATCACCGCAGAGCAGGAGGAACGTCGCGGGTCGCACGACGGGCTGCGAGTCGCAGCCGTAGATCACGGCCGCCGTGGCCGGCGGGGAGGACGGGGGAGGCGCGACACTGAAACTGAAGTCCGGCACGGTTTCCGGCGGCGATTCGGACGTGGCCGGCGACGGTGGCGGGCCGGTCACTGTCGGCGTGGGAGTGCAGCCGGCCAATGCCGCCAGCACGCCCACGGCGACACCGAGCGGCCAGCCGATTCGCTGTCGTTGCGCCATGTCCCCACACGATATCCGGTAAGGCGAGCCCGTCAGCGCGGACGATGACGTGGCGGGGGAGGAATGGTGGCGATGCCGGGCGCGGGTTCGGGCCAGACCAGCAGGACCGGGCAGGATGCGTGATCGACGACGAATCGGGTGGCCGGGCCGAGGCTTTTCGGTCCGAGGCGGGAGCGATCGCCGTCCCGGGCCAGGACGAGCAACTCGGCGCCGTCGGCCGCGGCGACGACCTCCCGCTCGACCCGGCCGACGCGCTTCACCCGGGTGCACGGGCGTCCCAGGCGTTCGGCGGCGGCGTCGAGCAACTGTTCGGCGGACGTCGTGGCCAGGTGCTCCAGCCTGGTGCCGGGATCACGTTCGGGATGACCGCGGCCCAGCAGCCCGGCGTAGGCGCCGTGCCCGGCACCGGATGCGCCGTGACCGCTGACGTGCAGCAGGACGATGTCGGCGCCGTCCGGCGCATGGGTGCGAGCGGCGTCCACGCACGCCGGCCAGGTGCCTTCGACGGTCCAGACGATGACGGTCATGCGGGTCAGCCTCCGATCAGGTGCAGCCCGGCCCACAGTGCCACCACGGCCAGCACCAGGCCGGCCGGCACGGTCAGCAGGCCGAGCCGGGTGAACTCGCCCAGGTTCACGTCGGTGTCGTGCTCGCGCACGATGCGCCGCCACAGCAGCGTGGCCAGCGATCCGGCGTAGGTCAGGTTGGGACCGATGTTCGCCCCGACCAGCACCGCGAGCACCAGGCCGGAACCGGCCGGCGCGGTCAGCGGCAGCAGCACCAGCACCGCGGGGAGATTGTTGATCAGGTTCGCCAGGACGGCGGCCACCGCGGCGGTGCCCAGCAGGGCGGGCAGCGTGGCGCCACCGGGGACCAGATGCCCCAGTGCGCCGGCCAGTCCGTTGTCGACCACCGCTCGCACCACGACGCCCAGCGCCAGCACGAAGGCGAGGAACGGCAGCGCCGCCGCCCGGACGATGCCGGGCAGGGTCGTGCGGCGCCGGACCAGGGCGCGGCCGGCCAACACCAGGGCACCGGCCAGGGCGGCCCACGCCGGGTTCAACCCGACCGCCGAGGTCAGCACGAACCCGGCCAGTGTCACGGCGACCGTGACCACGGCGAACACCGGCACCTCACGCGGCTGCGCGGCTGGCGCGGTCTGGACGGCGGCGTCCAGGTCGGTGGCGAAGAACCGCCGGAACACGGCGTACTCGGCGGCGATGGCGACCAGCCACGGCACCGCCATCAACGCGGCGAACCGGGTGAAACTCAGGCCGCTGGCGGCGAACGCCAGCAGGTTGGTCAGGTTGGACACCGGCAGCAGCAGCGAGGCGGTGTTCGACAGGTGGGTGCAGGCGTACACGTGCGGTTTGGGGCGCACGCCCAGCCGGGCGGCGGTGGCGAACACCACCGGGGTCAGCAGCACCACGGTGGCGTCCAGGCTGAGCACCGCCGTGATCACCGACGCGGTCGCGAACACGCCGGCCAGCAACCGGCGCGGGCGACCCGCGGCGGCGCGCGCCATCGCGACTCCGCAGGCGTGGAACAGGGCCTCGTCGTCGCACAGCTGGGCCAGCACCAGCACCGCTGCCAGGAAACCGATCACCGGCGCCAGTCGTTGCGCCTCGGCGAGGGCCCGGCCCGGCGAGATCGCCCCGGTGCCGACGACCACCGCGGCGGCCGGAACCGCGACCACCGCCTCCGGCCAGCCCCAGGGCCGCACCACCGCGCCGGCCAGCACCAGC
>DATEPR010000486.1:0-2042 GCA_035273045.1 Pseudonocardiaceae bacterium
ATGGCGAAGTTGAGTGACACCTGGCGGACGCCCAGGGCGGGGCACGCCGCCAGGAGCGAGCTGATCATGAACTCGTTGAGGCCGTTGTCGGCCACGTCCCTGCGCATCAAATCCAGCGACAGGCCGTCGCAGCCCCACGGGACGAACTGCAGGATGCCTCTGACCTGGCCTTCCCGCACCGCCGTGACCAGCACGCAGCCCGGGTCGTCCTCGGCGGCCACCCTGGACAGGGCCATGGAGAAGCCGCGTTCGGTGTCGGTGCCTCGCCACGCGTCCGCCAGGCCGGCCAGTTCGGCCCGCTCCACTTCCGACAACACGGCCGACCTGCGGACCTGGACCTCGTAACCGGCCCGCCGGACCCTGGCCACCGCCTGGCGCACGCCCCGCATCCGCCGGCCGGCCAGGCTGAACGACGCCGCGTCGACGACCGCCTCGTCACCCAACTCCAGAACCTCCAGGCCGTGCCTGGCCCACACGGTGCCCGCCGTCGCGGAGCAGCCCAGCACCGCGGGCACCCACGCCTGGCGGCGGCAGGTGGCCAGGTACTCGTCGATGGCGCCCGGCCACGCCTCCACGTCACCCAGTGGGTCACCCGAGGTCAGCGCCACGCCGACCAGCACGCGATACGTCACGGCCGACTTGCCGCTGGGCGAGAACACCACGGACTTGTCGCGGCGCAGGGCGAAGTAGCCCAGCGAGTCCGGGTGGGCGTCGAGCAACGCCCGCATCCGCTGCTCGTCGGCCGGGGCCAGGGCGGGGGCCGGCTCGGCGGAGCGCAGCAGGTAGTAGCCGGCCAGCAGGACCGCGCCGAGGCCGAAGACCAGGCCGATGGTGGCGGTCAGGTCGTTCACGATCTCCGCCCGGAACCGCACCGGGCCGCTGACGCCGACCAGGGCCAGCAGGGCGTGGTCCACGCGATCCAGCAACGTCAGCGGGCCCAGTTCGCGGCGGTGGTTGACCACCAGGATGGCCAGGTTGATCGCGGCGCCGGCGAGCAGCAACTGGCCGCACACCAGCACAGCGCGCCAGCGGCCCACGGCCGGGTCGGGCAGCGCGGTGAACTCCGACCGGTACACGACCAGCACCACGAACAGGCAGATCGCGCCACCGGCGGCCAGCTCACCGTGCCGGAACACCACGTGCAGCGCGGCGATCACCACGGTCAGCAGCACGGCGATCTGCCACGCCCTGCGCTTGCGCCGCCGCAACCCGGTCGCCAGCAGCACCAGGCACACGCCCGCCGCGACGGCCACGGCCGCACCGGCGACGGTGGCCTGCACGGGCAGCGCGAACCACACCGCCAGCGGGTCGGGGAACCGGCGGCGCGCCACCGGGAACACCACGGCCGCGAGCGTCAGCAGCCCGACCAGCCGGGTGGACCACACGACGATCCGGACCGTCGTGGCACCGCGCGGGAGCGTCCGCTCGGGGCTCTTCGTCTCCATCATCCCGACTCGGCCAGTTCGATGAACGGGCGCAGCGACTCCGGGTCACGCAGCGCGTCCCGGCTGATGGCCCGGTCGACGTCCACCCCGGCGAGGATCTTCTTCACCGGCACCTCGCACTTCTTGCCGTTCAGGGTGCGCGGCACCGCCTCGATCACGAAGAACCGGTTCGGCACGTGCCGGGGCGACAACTGGGCCCGCAGGTCGGCCCGCAGCCTGGGTTCGACGTCGGCCAGGTCGACGCCGTCGGCCAGCACCACGAAGCACAGCAGCTCGCCCTCGTTCGGCCCGGACGTGTCGATGACCAGCGAGTCGAGCACCTCGTCGAAGTTCTCCACGACACGGTAGAACTCGGCGGTGCCCATCCGCACGCCGCCCCGGTTGAGCGTGGAGTCGCTGCGGCCGTAGATGACCGCCGAACCGCGCTCGGTGATCTTGATCCAGTCGCCGTGCCGCCACACACCGGGGTAGTCCTCGAAGTAGGCCGCGCGCAGCCGGCTGCCGTCCGGGTCGCCCCAGAACCCGACCGGCATGGAGGGCATCGGCGTGCGGACCACGAGCTCCCCGAGCTGCCCGACCACCGGCCGGCCGTGCGGG
>DATEPR010000487.1:0-8985 GCA_035273045.1 Pseudonocardiaceae bacterium
TTCGGCGACGACGCCCCGATCGTGGGCGGCGCGGCCGGGGACGGCAGTGACGAGGGGCCGCCGCCGGATTCGCCGGCGTCCCGGGCGCGGGCGCTGAATCCGGTCACCCCGCCACCGTCGCGGTCCAACCTGGCACCGCCGTCGCCGCAGCCGCGGTCCCGCCGCCGGACGCTGGTGCGCGCGCTGATCGCGCTGGGGGTCGTGCTGGTGCTGCTGGTGGGCGGGTTCTACCTGACCCGGTATCTGGTGCTGCGGCAGTACTTCGTGGCGGTGTCACCGACCGGTGAGATCGGCATCTTCCAGGGCGTGCGGGGCAGTTTCCTGGGTGTGTCGCTGAACCGGGAGGTCGAGGGTTCGTGCCCGCCGAACACGCCGGGCTGTGAGCTCATCACCGTGGACGACCTGAAGCAGGGTGCCCGCGGCACCGTGCGCAACGGCATCATCGGCCTGCAGAGCAAGCAGCAGGCGGAGGACGTCATCGAACGGCTGCGCACCGACATGGTGCTGCCGGCCTGCCCGAAGCCCACCACGACGACCCCGACCACGGGTGCGGCGCGCACCACGGCGCCGAGGACGACGACCAGGGCCACGGCGCCGCCGATCGGTGGCGGCGCCGGCCGGACCACGGCGCCGAGGACGACGGCTACGACGACGGCTCCGACCACGACCCGTGTCCTGGTGCCCGGCGTGGACTGTCGGAAGGCCGGTAACTGATGTCGCCCCCGGTCCTCGGCGGGCCGGCGCCCAGCCAGGGCGGGGCCGTCGCCCCGCCGGGCGGGACGTCCACCCGGCGCGGTACCGAGCTGTTCCTGCTGGCCTTCGCCGCGGTGCTGGTCACCGCGGCGCTCGTGCTGGTGGAGGCCAATCAGGAGCAGTCGCTGACCATGCAGGTCGTCTACTACGGCGTCGCCTACCTGGCCCTGTTCGGCGCTGCCCACTTCGCGGTGCGCCGCTGGGCGCCGTACGCCGATCCGCTGATCCTGCCGCTGGTCGCCCTGCTCAACGGCCTGGGCCTGGTGATGATCCACCGGCTGGACCTGGCGGGCGCGGAGAAGGCGGCGCAGGGCGGGCCGGCGTTCACCGCGCAGGCACCCAAACAGGTGCTGTGGACGACGATCGCGCTGGTCCTGTTCGTCGTGGTCCTGGTGGTGCTCAAGGACCACCGCACGCTGGCCCGCTACGGCTACACGTTCGGCTTCGTCGGCCTCGGCCTGTTCCTGCTGCCCGGCGTGCTGCCGGCCAGCGTGTCGTCGGTCAACGGCGCCAAGGTGTGGCTGCTGCTGCCGTTCTTCTCCTTCCAGCCGGGTGAGCTCGCGAAGATCATGTTAATCATCTTCATCGCGGCCTTCCTGGTGGCCAAACGCGACCTGTTCATGCAGGCGGGCCGCAAGTTCCTCGGCCTGGAGCTGCCCCGCCCCCGGGACCTGGGGCCGCTGCTGCTGGCCCTGGTGTTCTCGATCGGCGTGCTGGCGCTGGAGAGCGACCTGGGCAACTCGCTGCTCATCTTCGGCGTGGTCCTGGTGATGATCTACATCGCCACGGAGCGGTTCGCCTGGGTGGTCATCGGGCTGGTGCCGTTCATCGCGGCGTGCTTCCTGGCGTTCAAGCTGTTCTCACACGTGCAGGTGCGGGTGGCGAACTGGCTGGACCCGCTGGCCGACCCGCTGGGCAGCGGCTACCAGATGTCGCAGGCGCTGTTCGGTCTGGGCACCGGCGGCATCTTCGGCACCGGCCTGGGCGCCGGCCGGCCGGACATCGTGCCGGAGGCCAGTTCCGACTTCATCCTGTCCTCGATCGGCGAGGAACTGGGCCTGCTCGGCCTGTTCGCGGTGCTGATGCTGTACCTGCTGCTGGCGATGCGCGGCATGCGCAGCGCGCTGGCGGTGCGGGACACGTTCGGCAAGCTGCTCGGCGGCGGCCTGGCGTTCGCGTTGATCTGGCAGGTGTTCGTGGTCGCCGGCGGTGTCACGAAGCTGATCCCGGAGACCGGCCTGACGTCACCGTTCATGTCGGCCGGTGGGTCGTCGCTGCTGGCCAACTACATCCTGATCGCCATTCTGCTGCGCATCTCCGACTCGGCCCGCCGGCCGCGGCCGACCACCAGCAGCAGGCCGAAGCTGCCGCAGGCGCCGATCGCCGAGTCGGCGACGGTCATGGTGGAGCGGCCGTCGTGAACACTCCGCTGCGCCGCGTCGGTCTCGCCATGATGGTCATGATCGTGCTGCTGCTGGCCAACGACATGTACGTCCAGGTGGTCCGGGCGGACAGCTACCGGACCAACCCGAACAACCAGCGGGTGATCGACGACGAGTACGCCCGGCAGCGCGGTGTCATCGTCACGGCGGACGGCAAGACGGTGCTGGCGTCGTCGACGCCGACCAACGACCGGCTCAAGTACCTGCGGGTGTACGGCAACGGCCCGATGTACGCGCCGGTGACCGGTTACTTCTCGTCCATCTACGGTTCGACCGGCATCGAGAAGTACGAGAACACCATCCTGGACGGCACCGACGACCGGTTGTTCGTGCGCCGGCTGTCCGACCTGATCACCGGCAAGGACCTGGGTGGCGGCAACGTGGAGCTGACCATCCAGCCGAGGGTGCAGGCCGCCGCGTACAACACGATGCGCAAGAACGGGTTCACCGGCGCCGCCGTGGCGATCAAGCCGTCCACCGGCGAGATCCTGGCCATGGTGGACTCGCCGTCGTACAACCCGAATCCGTTGGCGTCGCACGACAGCCGGACGCAGACCCAGGCGATGGAGTCCTACCACCCGGAGTCGACCGGCTCGCCGCTGATCAACCAGCCGATCCAGTCGACGTACCAGCCGGGCTCCACGTTCAAGCTGGTCGACGCGAGCGCCGCGCTGTCCGCCGGCGCCGACGCGAACGCCGACACGCTGCCGGCGCAGCCGACGATCACGTTGCCCGGCACCAGTTCCGCCACACTGTCCAATTTCGACTTCGAGACCTGCCCCGGCGGGTCCGGCGGCAAGGTGTCCATCACGGACGCCATCGCGCACTCGTGCAACACCGCGTTCGCCACGCTGGCCGGCCGGCTCGGCGAGAACGCGATCGTGGCGCAGGCGGAGAAGTACGGGTTCGGCAGCGGCACCGACATCCCGATGCCGGTGGTCAGCTCCTGCCTCGGCCCGCGGGCCGGCGGCAACTGCATGAACATCCAGGGTGGCCCGCCGGGCGTCTACCAGAGCGGCATCGGCCAGCGCGACGTCCAGGAGACCCCGCTGCAGAACGCGCTGATCGCGGCCACCATCGCCAACGGCGGCAAGGAGATGCAGCCGCAGTTGGTGGAGGCGTTGCTGGCCCCGGACCTGTCCACCATCCAGGGCTTCTCGCCCCAGGTGATGAACGACGACGTGATCAGCCCGCAGGTCGCGGACGCGCTGAAGACCGCGATGCTCCAGTCCGAGGACAACTCGGGCACGCTGAACAAGGACCCGAACATCCAGATCGCGTCCAAGACGGGCACGGCCGAACACGGCCCGGACCCGAAGCACACCCAGCCCTACGGTTGGTACGTGGCGTTCGCCCCGGCCGACAACCCGCAGATCGCGGTCGCCGTCGTGGTGACGTCCGGCGGCCACTTCAGCTCGGCGACGATCGGCGCGAAGGTGGCCGCCCCGGTCGGCCGCGCGATGATCAACGCGGATCTCGGGGGTGGCTGACGGTGCTCACGTCGGGGCAGTTGCTGGCCGACCGGTACCGGCTGGCCCGCCGGATCGCGGTGGGCGGCATGGGTGAGGTCTGGGAGGCCGAGGACACCAGGCTGGACCGCACGGTCGCGGTGAAGGTGCTGAAGCCGGAACTGTGCGGCGACGCCGAGTTCCTGCACCGGTTCCGCACCGAGGCCCGCACCACGGCGTCGCTGAACCACCCCGGCATCGCCGGCGTGCACGACTACGGCGAGACCGCGGCGGTCCCGGACGGCCCGCAGGACACCGCGTACCTGGTGATGGAGCTGGTGGACGGCGAACCGCTCGCCGCGCTCATCGGCCGGCTGGGCCGGCTGCCCGCCGACTTCACCCTGGACGTGCTGGGCCAGGCCGGCCAGGCGTTGCAGGCCGCGCACGAACGCGGCTACGTGCACCGTGATGTCAAGCCGGGCAACATCCTGGTCGCCACCGACCCGGCGACCGGCCGGCACACCGTGAAGCTCACCGACTTCGGCATCGCGAAGGCGGCGGACGCGGCGCCGGTGACCCGCTCCGGCATGGTGATGGGCACCGCCCACTACATCGCCCCGGAACAGGCCCTGGGCCACGAGGCCGAGCCGGCCAGCGACGTGTACTCGCTGGCCGTCGTGGGCTACGAGTGCCTGGTGGGGCACCGGCCGTTCCTGTCCGAGAACGCGGTGACCGTGGCGATGATGCACATCAGGAACGTGCCGCCGCAGTTGCCGCCGGACGTGCCGCCGGGGGTGCGCGCGCTGATCGAGGCGACCCTGGTGAAGGATCCGAGGCAGCGCTACCGCAACGGCGGCGAGTTCGCCGCGGCGGTGGCCGCGGTGCGCGCCGGCCAGCCGCTGCCGGCGCCCTCCGGACTGACCGTGGCGGCACTGACCGGACTGACCGGCATCCCCGTACCGCAGGGGCCGCCGGTGTTGTCCGCGGCGATCCCGGTACAGGGGCCACCGCCTCCGCTGTCGCCGTCGATGGGTGGCACGATGCCGCCGTCCGCTCCGGTGCCGCCGCCACCCGGCCCGGCCGGCCAGCGGGCCCGCGCCCATCCGCTGTGGCTGCTGGTCGGCGTGGTGGTGCTGCTGCTGGCGGCGCTGGGCATCTGGGCGCTCACCCAGGGTTTCCGGCACGGCAGCGCGCCGGGCACCGCCCGGCCGGCCAGTCTCCAGCAGACCACCGTGATCACCGAGCTCGACGCGCTGGACCCGACCGGGACAGCACGCATACACCAGGCATGATGAACAGACCGTTGACGAGGACCGGGACGAAAGCACCCATGACCGAGCGAAGCGAGCGACATCACCGGCGCGGGGCCGCTCACGGTGCTGCTGGCACCGTGGCACCACTCGCCCTTCCGGGAGTGTGGCCGGCCGCGAAGCGAGGACGGCGATGACCTCATCCCGACTCCTGTCCAACCGTTACGAACTGGGCGAGACGCTCGGCTACGGCGGCATGTCCGAGGTGCACCGGGGCAAGGACGTCCGGCTGGGCCGGGACGTCGCCGTCAAGGTGCTGCGGGCCGACCTGGCCAGGGACCCCCAGTTCCAGGAGCGGTTCCGGCGGGAGGCGCAGAACGCGGCCGCGCTGAACCATCCGGCGATCGTCGCGGTGTACGACACCGGCGAGACCCGCACCGAGTACGGCCCGCTGCCCTACATCGTGATGGAGTACGTCGACGGGCGGACGCTGCGGGACATCGTCAAGGGCGAGGGTCCGCTGCCGGCGAAGCGGGCCATGGAGATCATGGCGGACGTCTGCGCGGCGCTGGACTTCAGCCACCGGCACGGCATCGTGCACCGGGACGTGAAGCCGGCCAACGTCATGATCACCAGGACCGGCGCGGTCAAGGTGATGGACTTCGGCATCGCGCGGGCCGTGTCGGACGGCCAGGCGGCCGTGACGCAGACGGCGGCGGTGATCGGCACCGCGCAGTACCTGTCGCCGGAGCAGGCCAGGGGCGAGGCCGTGGACGCCCGCAGTGACGTCTACGCGGCCGGCTGCGTGCTGTTCGAACTGCTCACCGGCGAGCCGCCGTTCACCGGTGACTCACCGGTCGCGGTGGCCTACCAGCACGTGCGGGAGGACCCGAGGCCGCCGTCGGCGCTGAACCAGCGGGTGCCGCCGTCGCTGGACGCGATCGTGCTCAAGGCGATGGCGAAGGGACCGGCCAACCGCTACCAGTCGGCCGCCGAGATGCGCGGCGACCTGGTGCGGGTGCTGTCCGGCCAGCGGCCGGCCGCGCCGATGGTGATGACCGACGCCGACCGCACGTCCCTGATGGGTGGCGCCGGCCGGACCGAGGTGATGACCGGCGGCCGGCACCGGCCCAGCGCGATCGCCGCGGACTACGACGAGTACGACGACTACGACCCGGACGAGGAACGCAGGCGGCGGCGCCGGCGCTGGCTGATCGCGCTGGGCGTGATCGCGGCCATCGCGCTGATCGCGCTGCTGGCGTTCGGGCTGCCGAAACTGCTCGGCAACGATAATCCCAACGCCGGCAAGATCGCCGTGCCGGACGTGGTGGACCAGGTGACCGCCCAGGCCATCCAGGCGGTCAACGCGGCGAACCTGGTGCCGGTCGTGACGAACGTGACGTGCGCGCCGCAGGGCACGCCGGGCGCGCAGTGCACGAACGACCAGATCGGCCACGTGATCCGGACCGACCCGGCGTCCGGGTCGTTACTCGCCCCAGGGGGCAAGGTCCGGCTGTTCGTCGGCACGCAGGCGGCACCGGTGACCGTGCCCGACCTGAGCGGTATGACACAGCAGCAGGCCCAGCAGGCGCTGGCCAAGGTGAAGCTGACGCTGGCGCCGAACCCGGCCTCGCAGCCGGTGACCGACTCCGCCAAGATCGGCAAGGTCGTGTCGCAGAACCCGCCGGCCAACTCGCAGGCCCAGCCGGGCACCGCGGTGAGCATCACGATCGGCGCGCAGCCGCAGAACGTGCCCGTGCCCGACGAGCGGGGCAAGCAGTTCGACCAGGCCAAGCAGGACCTGGAAAGCCAGAAGTTCGGCGTGAAGCAGCAGACGACGTCCAGCGACCAGCCGGCCGGCACGGTGCTGGACATGAACCCGGAGGCGGGCACCCAGGTCGCGCCGGGCACCACGGTCACGCTGATCGTGTCGGACGGCAGCCAGCAGCAGTTCACCATGCCGGACCTGACCGGACTGACCAGGTCCCAGGCCCAGCAGAAGATGGACGGCATCGGCTGGAAGGGCAAGTTCAACGTCAACACGGTGCCGACGTTCGACCCCACCCAGGACGGCCTGATCAAGGAGCAGAACCCGGACTCGGGTTCGCAGATCTCCAAGAACCAGACCGTGTTCATCACCGTCCAGCAACTGGTCGGCGGTGGCCCGTCGACGTCGTCGCCGGGCGGCGGCAACGGTGGTGGCGGCGGCCCGTTCGGCTGACCCGTAACGCGAAACCGGCCCGGCGGATCGTCCACCGGGCCGGTTGTCGTTCGTTCGTAGGCCTCAGATCTGGGCTGCCGCCGCGAGCACCCGCATCTGGCGTTCCAGGTCGGCGACGGAGTCCTCGGGCACGTGGTGCCCGCACACGGCCAGCCAGTTGGCCAGCATCCGGTGGCCGCCGTCGGTGAGCACGGACTCCGGGTGGAACTGCACGCCCTCGACCGGCAGTTCCCGGTGCCGCATCGCCATCACGATGCCGGTGTCGGTGCGCCCGGTGACCTCGAACTCGGCCGGCACGGTGTCGGCCAGCACGGTCAGCGAGTGGTAGCGGGTCGCGGTGAACGGGTCGGGCAGGCCGGCCAGCACGCCGGCGCCGTTGTGGTGCACCTGGCTGGTCTTGCCGTGCAACAGTTCCGGCGCCCGGTCGACCACGCCGCCCCAGGCCACGCCGATCGCCTGGTGGCCGAGGCAGACGCCGAGCACCGGCAGCCGCCAGGCGGCGCAGGCGCGGATCACGTCGATGCTGTGGCCGGCCCGCTCCGGGGTGCTCGGGCCGGGGCTGACCAGCACGCCGCCGACGGCGTCGAGTTCGCCGGACAGCGCCGGACCGGTCAGTTCCGGCGCGTCGTTGCGCAGGACCCGGCACTCCACGTCGAGCTGGGCCAGGTACTGGACCAGGTTGTAGACGAAGCTGTCGTAGTTGTCGACCACCAGGACGCGCATGGCGCAAGCGTAACGGCCAACCGGCGACTCATCCCGCCGTGACGTCGTTGAACGGCAGCAGCGGATCCAGCCACGGGAAGACCACGAAGAACAGCAGTGCGATCACACCGCACACCAGCACGACGGCCACGGCGACGCGGACCGCGGTCGGGCCCGGCAGGTGTCGCCAGATCCAGCCGTACATCTAGCTGGTCTCCCTCATCTCCGGCGGCATCTTGGCGGCACCCGGGGTCTTCTTCCAGTCCTTGACCAACACCGCATGGATGATCATGCGCTGGGCCGCGGAGAACTTCGGGTTGCACGTGGTCAGGGTGAGCAGCGCCGCCTCCTGGCCGGCGGACACCTTCGTGCCGAAGTGGTGCGGGATCGGCGCGACCACGTCGCCCTCGGTGGGCAGCACGATCTCCCGGCCCACGGTCTGCGAGTACAGGCCGCCCAGCGGCTTCACCGGGGCCTCGCCGTTGGGGCCGGAGCACTGCGCGGTCTTGCCCTTGCCGGTGGCCCAGCCCGCCTCCTCGCCGGGCAGCGGCAGCATCCGGTAGACGAACCAGTCGGACTGCGTCTCGATCAGGATCGCGTCACAGGACTGGACCAGGCCCAGGTCGTCGAACGGCGCGCCCTCGCCGACCCGGTGGCCGGCGACCGCGAAGTTGCCCGGCTCGCCCGGCAGGGCGCTGCCCACGTAGTGGCCGGGGCCGATGGCCAGGTCATCCTGGGTGGTGCCCTCGACGATGGTGAACACGTAGTCCTGGCCGAACGCGGGGATGTACAGCTTGGCGATGCCGTGGCCGTCGGTCAGGTCGAAGTGGTTGGCCCGTTGGTTGGCGCCGTTCACGCCGTTGAAGACGGTGTCCCACTCCTGGTTCAGCGTGGTGGTGGCGCTGGCCTGTTTCTGGGCGGCGAAGATGTTGGTGATGTACAGCTCGTAGACCACGAACAGCAGCACGACCATGCCGAGCGTGACCAGCACCTCACCGGCGGTGCGCAGCACGGTGCGGCCGCCACCACCGGTGGCGGCCGGTGCCGGCCGGTCGGACACGGCGGGTAAGACCTCGGTGAGGGCCTCGTCGAACGAACGCGGCGGCAGCGGCGGTGGCGGGGCGCCGAAGCTGCCGTGCCGTGGCTGGTACTCGTCGCGGTCCGGGGTG
>DATEPR010000488.1:0-3997 GCA_035273045.1 Pseudonocardiaceae bacterium
GGGGCCGCCGGGTCGCTGATCTCCTTGTGCAGCGTGGCGATCTGCTGGTGCAGGTCGCTCATCATGTCCATCTGCTGCCGGTGCAGCTCGCCGAGCGTCACCTCCTGGCCGGCGATCTTGATCGTGACGTCCCGTGATTCCGTGGACCGGATGACCTTGGTCAGCGGCCCACGGAACACCACGATGATGGCGAGCACGATCAACGGCCACAGCAGGCTGGCGATCGCGGAGAGCGTTTCCGACACGGACCAGAACTCTAGTGCCGGCCGGAACGCCCGCGCGGTCAACTTCGATCAAACTCCTGCGCCGCGAGCGCCCGGACGATGCCGGCCCGGCCCTCGGACACCAGCCGCCGCAGGGCCGGTGGCCGGTCCTGCGCCAGCCAGTCGTTGGCCGCGTCCACCGTCGACTGGTTCACCGACCACGCCGGGAACAGCCCGACCACGGTCGGCTGCGCGCGCTCGCTGGACCGCCGCTCCCAGACTCCGGCCACGTCGGCGAAGTACCGGTCGACGTACTTCTCCAGCAGCGCCTTCTGTCCCGGGTGGGAGAAGCCGGCGATGATCGCGTCGCTCACCGCGTTGGGCAGGTCGTCGTCGGTCACCGCCCGCCGCCACGCCTCCGCCTTGGCCTCGTCGGTGGGCCGCAGCGACTTCGCCCACTCGGCCTGCCGGTGCCCGGCGGCCGTCGCGTCCCGCTCCCGCTCCGCCTCGATGTCGGCCAGGTCGGCCTTGCCGTGTGCGGCCAGGGCACGCAGCACCCGCCAGCGCAGGTCGGTGTCGACGGTCAGGCCGGGCAGCAGCGACTCGCCGCTCAGCCAGCCCCGCAGCCGGGCCAGGGTCTCGTCGTCCAGCACCGACGCGCACAGCGCGTTCACGTAGGCCAGTTGGTGGTCCGAGCCGGGCTCGGCGGCGCTGGCCAGCGCCAGCACCTGCTGGCGGAACTCCGACCAGCCGGTCGGCGCCCACGCGCCGTCCGCGTACGAGCTCAACGCCACCTGGGCCTGCTGGAGCAGCCGCTGCACCACGCCCACCTCGGACTCGGCGTGCAGGCCGCGCAGCACCAGGTGCACGAAGTCGCGCGCCTTCAGCTCGGCTTCCCTGGTCATCTCCCACGCCGCCGACCAGCACAGCGTCCTGGGCAGCGGTTCGGCGATGTCCGCGATGTGCTCCAGCAGCGTGGCCAGCGAGTCGTTGTCCAGCCGCATCGTGCAGTAGGTGAGGTCGTCGTCGTTGACCAGTACGAGCTTGCCCGCCGGGATGCCCACCAGATCGGGCACCTCGGTGCGCTCGCCGACCACGTCCAGTTCCACCCGGTGCCCGCGGACCAGCTTGCCGGCACCGTCGAAGTCGTACACGCCGATCGCCAGCCGGTGCGCGCGCAGCTCGCCGGCACCCGGCCGGGCCGGACCCTGCAACACGGCGAAGTCGCTGAACGTGCCGTCGGCGGCGACCGTGAACCGGGGCCGCAGCAGGTTCAACCCGGTGGTCTGCAACCACTGCGCGCCCCAGCCGGACAGGTCCCGGCCGGACGCCTCCTCCAGCGCGGTGAGCAGATCGGCCAGAGTGGCGTTGCCCCAGGCGTGTTTGGCGAAGTAGACCTTCAGCCCGGCCAGGAAGCTCTCCGGGCCGACGTAGGCGTAGAGCTGCTTGAGGACGGCGGCGCCCTTGGCGTAGGTGATGCCGTCGAAGTTGACCTCGACCGCCTGGAGGTCCGGGATGTCCGCGGCCACCGGATGGGTGGAGGGCAACTGGTCCTGCCGGTAGGCCCACGACTTCTCGATGTTGGCGAACGTGGTCCAGGCGTGCTCGTACTCGGTGTCCGACGCCTGCGCCAGCACGCTGGCGAACGTGGCGAACGACTCGTTCAGCCACAGGTCGTCCCACCAGCGCATGGTGACCAGGTCGCCGAACCACATGTGCGCCATCTCGTGCAGGATCGTCTCGCAGCGGCGCTCGTACAGGTACCGCGTGACCCGGCTGCGGAACACGTAGTCCTCAAGGAACGTGACGCAGCCGGCGTTCTCCATCGCGCCCGCGTTGAACTCCGGCACGAAGCACTGGTCGTACTTGCCGAACGGGTAGGGCAGCCCGAAGGCCCGGTGGTAGAAGGCGAAGCCCTGCTTGGTCTCGGTGAACAGCCGCTCGGCGTCCATGTGCTCGGCCAGCGACGACCGGCAGTACAGGCCGAGCGGGATGGTCACCGGCGTGCCGTCCTCGGCCTGGCCGGTGAACTCGTCCCGCCACTCGGCGTACGGGCCGGCGACCAGCGCCACCACGTAGGTCGACATCGGCTCGGTGGTGGCGAACACGTGCCGGAGCGCACCGGACGGGTGTTCCTCGGTGTGGTCGACCGGGGTGTTCGAGACGACCTTCCAGTCCGCGGGCGCCAGCACGGTCAACTGGTAGGTGGCCTTCAGGTCGGGCTGGTCGAAGCAGGCGAACATGCGCTTCGCGTCCGCTGTCTCGAACTGCGAGTACAGATACACGCCGCCGTCCACCGGGTCGGTGAACTGGTGCAGGCCCTCGCCGGTGTTCATGTACCGGCAGTAGGCATCCACCAGCAGTTCGTTGTCCTCGGCGAGAGCGGGCAGCTCGATGCCCTTGTCCTCGCGGTAGTGCAGCAGGTCCAGGTCGGTCCCGTTGAGCACGGCCCGCTCGGCCTGCTCCGCGACCAGGTCGATCCAGCTCGCGGCGCCCGGCTGCCGGCAGCGGAACCGCACCGTGGTGACGGATCGGAAGACCTTCTCGCCGGGGCCGCCGCTGCCGTCGGTGAGGTCCAGGTCGATCACGTACGACTGCGTTTCGAGCAGTTCGGCACGCTGTTCGGCCTGCTCGCGGGTCAAGTTGGGGGCGGCCACGGTCACCTCGGTGGAGTTCGGGAGTCGGGTGGATGGGACAACCGCATCCAATCACGTTCAGCCACTTGTTTGCCGGGCGGCGGCCGACCGGTCGCCGCCCGGGGAAGAAACGCCGGCGCCAGGATGGTTGTCGTTACCAGGTGCCGGCTGGGCACCGGTCGACTCGAATCCGTATGGAGAAGCGCACATGACTACTGCCGAGCGTGCCGATGCCGGCAAGGCCAAGGTCGACTTCTGGTTCGACCCGCTGTGCCCCTGGGCGTGGATCACCTCGCGATGGATCCTTGAGGTGCAGCAGGTCCGCGACATCGACCTGAGCTTCCACGTGATGAGCCTGTCGGTGCTCAACGAGGGCCGGGAGGACCTGCCCGAGCAGTACCGCGAACTGCTGTCCCGCGGCTGGGGCCCGGTGCGCGTGGCCATCGCCGCCGCCAGCCAGCACGGTGCGAAGGTACTGCCCGACCTGTACACCGCGATGGGCACCCGGATCCACAACCAGGGCAACAAGGAACTGGGCCAGGTGATCGCCGAGTCCCTGGCCGAGGTGGGCCTGCTGGCCGAGCTGGCCGACGCCGCGGACTCCACCGAGTACGACGAGGAACTGCGGGCCAGCCACCACCGGGGCATGGACCCGGTGGGCATGGAGGTCGGCACGCCGACGATCCACGTGAACGGCGTGGCGTTCTTCGGGCCGGTGCTGTCCAAGATCCCGCGCGGCGAGGAGGCGGGCGCGATGTTCGACGGCGCCGTGCTGCTGGCCAACAACCCGCACTTCTTCGAGCTGAAGCGGACCAGGACCGAAGGCCCGTCGTTCGACTGAACCGATCGCGCGGCCGGCCGGCGGCGGTCACGATGTGCCAGGCTGGAGTTACTGGACAGTTGCCCCAACGCCATCCTGGAGGGATCATGGCCGCCCCGGTCACCACGCGTACCGGTCACGTCATCGCAGGGGAGTCCGTCGACTCGGCGACCGAACGGATCGACGTCGTCAACCCGGCCACCGAGCGGACCATCGCCTCGGTGCCGGCCGGCACGGCGGCTGACGTCGACGCGGCGGTGGCCGCAGCGACGGCGGCGCTCCCGGCGTGGTCGGCGACGTCGGTGGAGGAGCGGGCCAAGGTGGTCCGCCGGATCGCC
>DATEPR010000489.1:0-11484 GCA_035273045.1 Pseudonocardiaceae bacterium
AGCCCGCCGAAACCGGCCGCGCTGGTCCGCAGTGGACCGTGGGCCAGCGCCGGCAATGCCACCTGGGTGGCGCCCGCCGCGCCGAGATTGGCCGCCAGCGTGACCAGCAGCACGAGCAGCAGCACCGGTTCGCGCAGCAGGGACAGCATCTTCGGCCGGTCCGCGGGTTCGGTGTGTTGCGGGACGGCGGCCCTGGCCGAGCGGATGCCGGCCAGCGTGCCGGCCGACACGGCGAACGTGACGGCGTCCACCCAGAACGCGGGCGCCGGACCGACCAGCGCGACCACCGCGCCGCCCACGGCCGGGCCGACCAGCGTGGCCAGTTCGGTGCCGCCGTAGCTGATCGCGTTGCCCGCCTGGAGATCGTCGTCCGGCAGCAGGGCGGGCACGATGGCCGACGAGCCGGGCAGGAACAGTCCCTCACCGGCGCCGAGCACGACGGCGACCGGCCCCAGCACCGCCACGTTCGCCGGCCCGAGACCGGCGGCGACGGCCAGGGTGGCGACGGCGAGCGCCCGCACGACGTCCGACGCCATCATCACCGTCCACGGCCGCCACCGGTCACTGGCCGACCCGCCGACCATGAGCAGCGCGGTGCGCGGCACGCCGTAGGCGACCAGGACGGTGCCCAGCAGCAGCGGGCCGCCGTGCTGGGCGAGCACGTACCAGGGCAGGGCCACCGCGTAGCAGGCGTCGCCGAGGTTGGACGCCAGCTGGCCGATGGTGAGCAGCCGAAAACCGCTGTGGCGTAAGGGTTCAAGTCCCTTCGGCATCAGTTCCCCCAGAGGTGTCGGACGGCGGGCTGACCGGGTAGGAGATGACCAACATCTCCACCGGGGCCGCGCCGGGCGGGCGGCGCGACGGGTCGTCGAGCCGGTCCCAGTAGCGGTCCATGAGCAGGCCGTGCAGTTCTTCTTTGAGCTCGCCCAGTTCGTCGGCGGTGACGTAGAACAGGTAGGTGCTGTCGGTGGTGGCGTCCTGCCACTCCTCGGGATAGGTGCGCCGGGTGTCCCGCCAGGTCTGGTAACGCTGGAGGCTGCGGTCGAGGAACATCCGGGCCAGCGTGGTGGCGGCCACCTCGCTCTCGGTGTCTCCCCGGGCCGCCTTGATGTTGAGGCCGACCGTGCTCATCCGCCACGGCCGCGCCCGGCCCCGGCCGCCGCCCGCCTCCTCGACCAGCCCGTACTTGGCCAGTTGGCGCAGGTGGAACGAGCACGTGGTGGGTGTCTCGCCGATCCGTTCGCCCACCTCGGTGGCGGTCAGTGGCCCGCCGACGGACAGTTCCTCGATGAGCGCGAGCCGCACCGGATGCGCGAGCGCTCGCAGCGTCCGCGCATCGGTGATCTGGCGCAGCTCTGGCCGGCCCTTGTCGAGAGACATCTCTCGATAGTGAACTCTCGAGAGAGTTGTGTCAACGCGCGGTCGGGCGGATGTTCGGGTTCAGGTGGAAGACGTTGTCCGGATCGTAGGCGTCCTTGACCGCGACCAGGCGGGCCAGCTTGGCCGCCGAGTAGGCCCGCCGCACCCCGGCCGAGCCCTCGTCGCTGATCGAGTTCACGTACACGCCGTTCGCGTACGGCGCCAGCGCGGCCGCCGCGGCACGTGCCTGGCCCGTCCGCTCGGCGTCCTCGGCCGGGTCGGTCCAGCTCATGCCGGCGCCGAACTCGAACAGCGTGTGCCGGTGGCTGAACGCGGCGTCCGCGTCGGGCACGTCCGCGATGGCGCCGCCGTGGGCCTGTAGCCCCACGTTCGGCAGCCGGCCACGGCCGTCGCCGGAACCGCGCAGCAGGAACGCCTCGATCGCCGGGTCCGGGAACGCGCCCAGGTAGTGGGCCTTCGAGTAGCGGCGCAGCGCGTGCCTGCCCACCGTGTCGTCCCGCCGCTGAAGGTCCACATAGGACATCTCACCGACGTGCCGCGCGACCGGCCGGCCGAGGGATTCGAAGGCGGGCAACAACCGCCGCGCGCCGGCCGGGTCGCCGACCCACACGAAGCCGATGGTCGCCGTGTCGCCGCTGACCGATGCGTTGAACGTGGCCTGGCGCGGTGCGGTCGCGTTGAGGTCGCGCCAGCCGCGCAGCGCGGGCAGCGCCCGGTCCACCGGATACCGGTACTCGGCGACGAACGCGCGGGTGCCGACCGGGTGCAGCCGGAACTCGAACTCGGTGACGACGCCGAAGTTGCCACCGCCGCCGCGCAGTCCCCAGTACAGGTCGGGATGCTCGTCCCCGCTGGCCCGCACCACGTCACCGGCCGCCGTGACCACCTGGTAGGAGAGCACGTTGTCACACGCCAGGCCGTACTGCCTGGCCAGCCACCCCATGCCGCCGCCCAGGGTGAGGCCGCCGACGCCGGTGTGCGACACGTTGCCGGCCGTGGTGGCCAGGCCGTACCGCTGCGCCGCCAGGTCCAGCGCGCCGAGCAGCGCGCCGCCCTGCACCCGCGCGACCCGCCGCACCGGGTCGACCCGCACCCGGCCCATCGGCGTCAGGTCGATCATCAGGCCGCCGTCCGGCACGGCCCAGCCGAGTCCACTGTGGCCGCCGCATTTCACGCCGATCTCCAGGCCGGCGTCGCGGGCGGCGCGCACGGCGGTCACCACGTCGGCGACGCCCGCGCACTGGGTGATCATTGCCGGCCGCCGGTCCACCATGGCGTTCCAGACGGTCCTGGCCTCGTCGTAGCCGGCGTTGCCGGGCAGGAGCAGTGTGCCGTCGATCCTGGGCTTCGTCGCTGTGGTCATGGCACAAAGGCTGACAGGAATCGGTACTGCCGGTAAGGTCCAATCCCATGGCCGGGAACAGGACCAATTCCTCGCTCGCCGAGGACCTGCTGGTCGAGTTGCGGCGCGGCTCCGGTGAACCGCTGCACCGGCAGATCGAGTCGTCGATCCGGGCCGGCATCCGGTCCGGCCGGCTGCCGGTCGGCACGTCGCTGCCGCCGACCAGGACCATCGCCGCCGACCTGCGGGTCTCCCGGGGCGTGGTGGTCGAGGCGTACCAGCAACTGGTCGCCGAGGGCTACCTGACCAGCGGGTCCGGCGGCTACACCAGGGTCGCGGTCGGCCCCCGCCCGGTCGTCCCGCAGGCCGGGCCGACCCCCAGGCGACCGCTCCGGATCGACTTCCGCTACGGCCGCGCCGACGTGGCGCAGTTCCCCAGGGCGGCGTGGCTGCGCTCGATCCGGCGGGTGCTCGCCGAGGCGCCGAACGACCGGTTCACCTACCTCGACGGCCGGGGCGTACCCGAACTGCACGAGGCGCTGGCGGACTACCTCAACCGCGTCCGGGGCACGTCGGCCACGCCGGACACGATGGTGATCTGCTCCGGCTACGCGCAGGGCGTCACGCTGCTCTGCCAGGTGCTGGCCAGGTCGGGCGCGCGGCGGGTCGTGGTCGAGGACCCGTCCCCCGGCGACGACGTCCGGCTGTGCGCCGAGGCCGTCGGGCTGGAGGTCGTCGGCGTGCCGGTCGGCCCGGACGGCATCCGGGTCGACGTGCTGGACGGGATCACAGCCGACGCGGTCGTGCTGACGCCGTCGCACCAGTGGCCGACCGGCGCCGTGCTGTCCGCCGAGGGCAGGGCCGCCGTGCTGCGCTGGGCGAACCGGCACGACGCGCTGGTCGTCGAGGACGACTACGACGCCGAGTACCGCTACGACAAGGCGCCGATCGGCGCGCTCCAGGGCCTCGACCCGAACCACGTGGTGTACGCGGGCACGGCCAGCAAGACCCTCGCGCCCGGACTGCGGCTGGGCTGGCTGATCCTGCCGCCGCGCCTGGTCGCCGACGTCGCCGCCGCGAAGGTGGCAGCGGACCGGGGCTCGCCCGCACTGGACCAGTTGGCGTTCGCGGACTTCCTGACGCACGGCGAGTTCGACCGGCACCTGCGGCGGATGCGCCCGGTGTACCGGCGGCGCAGGGACACTTTGCTGGCCGCACTGGAGCGGCGCCTGCCCCGGCTGCGCCCGGCCGGCGTGTCGGCCGGGTTCCACCTGGTCACGTGGCTGCCGCCGGACCTGGACGAGGCCGGAATCGTACGGGCGGCGGCCGAACGCGGGCTCGGCGTGTACGGCGTGGCGCCGTGCCGGATCGAGCCCGGCGAACCGGGCCTGCTGTTCGGCTACGCGGGACTGCCCGAGCGGGCGATCGTCGAGGGCGTCGACATCCTGGCGTCGGTGATCGACGGATGACGGACGAGCTGCCGCTGCCCGGCGGGTTCATCGCGGCGCCGGTCCGGTTGGGCGACACGGTCCGGCGGCCACTCGGCCCCCGCGCGTCGTTCGTGCACGCCCTGCTGCGCCATTTCGATCGAGCGGGCTGGTCCGGCGCCCCTCGGCTGCTCGGGATCGACGACGCCGGCCGGGAGATATTGTCCTATGTGGAGGGACATGTGCCGTGGCGGTCGCCGTTGGAGGTCGGCTCGGCCGTGGTGGCCGTGGCGCGCCTGCTGCGCGAGTGTCACGACCTGACCGCGGGTACGGCGTTGGCCGGGGACCAGGAAGTGGTGTGCCACAACGACCTTTCGCCGAGGAACACGGTCTACCGGCGGGAGGCCGGCGAGTGGCGGCCGGTGGTGTTCCTGGACTGGGACATCGCGGCCCCCGGGGAACGGGTGCATGACGTGGCGCACCTGTGCTGGCAGTTCCTGCCGCTGGATCCGCGCGCCACCGACGTGGCGGACACGGCGCTGCGGCTGCGCGCGGTCGCCGACGCCTACGGCCTGGCCGACCGGTCGGCGCTGGTGCCCACCGTGCTGTGGTGGCAGGACAGGTGCTGGCGCGGCATCGAGGCAGGCGCCGCCGCGGGCGAGCAGAACATGCTCCGGCTACGCGAAACCGGCGCCGCCGCTGACGTCCGGGCCGCACACGCCTGGGTCACCCGCCACCGCACCACCCTGGAACGCGCACTGCGCTGATCCCGCGGCCAACCCGCATCGCCGACCCGGCCAGCCGCCCGCCACCGCGCGGCCCGGACCGCGCGCTGCCCGGATCAGCCGCCAAACCCCGCGGATCAGGTCTCGGCCGGCTTGTTGTTCAGGTCGGCCTCCAGGTAGCCGGCGATCAGGTTCAGCAGGCGGTCCGTGTCGACCGGCTTCGGGACGTAGTCCGTCGCGCCGCTCTCCAGGCTCTTCTCCCTGTCCCCCTTCATGGCCTTCGCGGTCACCGCGATCACCGGCAGGTCGGCGTGCGCGGACATGCCGCGGATGGCGGCGATGGTCGCGTTGCCGTCCAGTTCCGGCATCATGATGTCCATCAGCACCAGGGCGATGTCGTCGTACTGCTCCAGCGCCCTGATCCCGGACACGCCGTTGTCCGCCAGCACCACCCGCAGCCCGTGCATCTCCAGGACGGTGCTGAGCGCGAACACGTTGCGCAGGTCGTCGTCGACGATCAGCACCCGCTCGCCGTGGAACCGGCGCGGGCCGTCGGACTGGTCGGCCTGCTCCTCGGCAGTGGCCCTGTCCAGTTCGGACTGGGTGACCGGCGGCGGTGTCATCGGCACGGTCAGCACGAACGTCGTGCCCTCACCCGGCGCGCTGGCCACCCGGAGGTCGCCGCCGAGCAACTGGGTGAGCTCGCGGCTGATCGACAGGCCGAGGCCGGTGCCGCCGTACTTGCGGCTGGTCGTCCCGTCGGCCTGCTGGAACGCCTCGAAGATCACGTCCAGTTTGTCCTCCGGGATGCCGATGCCGGTGTCCTCGACGGCGAACGCGATCCTCGGCCCGCCCGGCGCCTGGTCGTCCGGGTCGGCGGGCCGGATGGTCAGCCGGACCGTGCCCTCCGGGGTGAACTTCACCGCGTTGGACAGCAGGTTGTGCAGGATCTGCTGCAACCGCTGGACGTCCGTGTACATCGTCTGCGGCACGTCCGGGTCGACGACCACCGCGAAGTCCAGCCCCTTCTCGGCGGTCAGCGGCCGGCACAGCGACTCGACGTAGCCGACGACGTCGGCCACCGACACCGTCGTCTGCTCCAGTTGCACGTGACCGGCCTCGACCTTGGCCAGGTCCAGGATGTCGTCGATCAACTGGAGCAGGTCACTGCCGGCGGCGTGGATGGTGGACGCGAACTCGACCTGCTTGTCGGTGAGATTGCCCTCCAGGTTGTCGGCCAGCAGTTTCGCCAGGATCAGCAGACTGTTCAGCGGCGTGCGCAGTTCGTGCGACATGTTCGCCATGAACTCGGACTTGTACTTCGACGCGAGCGACAACTGCTTCGCCCGTTCCTCCAGTTCCTGCCTGCCCTGTTCGATCTCCTTGTTCTTCAGTTCGATGTCGCTGTTCTGCTTCGCCAGTTGGGCCGCCTTCTCGGCGAGTTCCCGGTTGGACATCTGCAACTGCTTCTGCTGGGCCTGGAGTTTCGCCGAGCCCTCACCGAGTTCCTGGGCCAGCCGCTGCGACTCGGCGAGCAGCGCGTCGGTCCGGGAGCTGGCCAGGATCGTGTTGACGGTGACGCCGATGGTCTCCTTCAACTGCTCCAGCAGGTCCCGGTGCACGGCGGTGAACGGCGTGACGGTGGCCAGTTCGATCACGCCGAGGACGCTGCCCTCGAACAGCAGCGGCAACACGATCACGTCGGCCGGCGGTGCGGAGCCGAGGCCGGACGAGATCCGGATGTAGTCCGGCGGCGCCGAGTTGATCTGGATGGTCTTCTTCTCCTTGGCGCTCTGCCCGACCAGCGACTCGCCGAGCCGGAAGCACAGCGAGTCGTCGTCCGGCATCCGCACGCCGTAGCTGGCCAGCAGCCGCAACGTGTCGTTCTCGGCCAGGAAGAACATGCCCTGCTGCGCGGACACCAGCGGCGTGAGCTCGCTCATGATCAGCGCGGCCAGTTCGTGCGGGTCACGCTGGCCCTGCATCAGGCCGGACAGCCGGGCCAGGTTCGTCTTCAGCCAGTCCTGTTCCTGGTTGGCCCGGGTGGTCTCCTTGAGGTTGCCGATCATCCGGTTGATGTTGTCCTTCAGGTCGGCCATCTCGCCCTTGGTCTCGACGGTGATCTGCTGGCTCAGGTCGCCCGCCGTCACCGCCGTGGCCACCGCCGCGATCGCCCGCACCTGGGTGGTCA
Source organism: Pseudonocardiaceae bacterium (assembly GCA_035273045.1). Taxonomy (GTDB): domain Bacteria; phylum Actinomycetota; class Actinomycetes; order Mycobacteriales; family Pseudonocardiaceae; genus DATEPR01. The sequence continues at coordinate 7,066 of DATEPR010000489.1, forward strand.
GGTTGCCGGCCAGCTTGTTCACGCTCTCCGTCAGCCACTGCCACGTGCCGGCCACACCGGGCACCCGCGCCTGGCCGCCCAACTGGCCCTCGGTGCCCACCTCACGCGCCACCCGGGTGACCTCGTCGGCGAACGCGGACAACTGGTCCACCATCGTGTTGACGGTGTTCTTCAGCTCCAGGATCTCGCCCTTGACGTCGACGGTGATCTTCTGCGAGAGGTCACCGCGCGCCACCGCCGTGGTCACCTGCGCGATGCTGCGCACCTGACTGGTCAGGTTGCCGGCCATGAAGTTCACGTTGTCGGTGAGGTCGCGCCAGATCCCGGCCACGCCCGGCACCCTGGCCTGGCCGCCCAACTGGCCCTCGGTGCCCACCTCGCGCGCCACCCGCGTGACCTCGTCGGCGAACGCGGACAACTGGTCCACCATGGTGTTCACGGTGTTCTTCAGGCCCAGCATCTCACCGGACACCTCGACCGTGATCTTCTTCGACAGGTCGCCGTCCGCCACCGCGGTGGCCACCCGGGAGATGTCGCGGACCTGGGCGGTCAGGTTGCTGGCCATCAGGTTCACGTTGTCGGTGAGGTTCTTCCACGTGCCGGCGACACCGGGCACCTTGGCCAGGCCGCCCAGCTTGCCCTCGGTGCCGATCTCCCGGCCGACCCTGGTGACCTCCTCGGCGAACACGGAGAGCTGGTCGAGCAGGCCGTTGACGGTGGAGCACAGTTGCGCCGACTCACCCCGCAGCGGCTGCCCCCAGCGCTGCGCGGTCATCCGCTGGGACAGGTCGCCCTCGGCGACCGCGGCGAGCACCCGGCTCAGCTCGGTGGTCGGGTACAGCAGGTCCTCGATCAGGCCGTTGACCGACTCCCTGGCCAGCGACCAGCCGCCCGAACTGCTGTCCAGATCCAGCCGTTCCCCCAATCGGCCCTGATCCCCGGCGGCCATTCGGATTCCGGCCAACTCCCCAACCAGGTCCTGGTTTCGCTCGACGATCTCGTTGAACATCGTGGCGACCTGTGCGGACAGTCCGTCACCTATCGGCGTGAGCCGGCGCCGGAAGTTGCCGTCCCGCACGTCGGACATCGCCGACAGCAGGCGGGCGAGAAACACCTCCGAACCAATGCCCTGGCCTGTGTCATCGGCATCCGTCACCGTGCGCGACAACGGCGAACTGGTGTCCATGCTGGCCTCCCACGGGTGGCGAGTCGACGTTCCCCCCAAGCCTGCCACGTGTTAACGCCTGGTGACGGGGCGGTCTGGTCGGGGCCGGGTGGCGCGCCGACGTTACCCGTTAGTCTGATACCCGGGCGGCGTGCGGCCGCCAACCGAGCATCCAGCACCGGGAGGTGGCACGGTGGCCGACCGGCCCGCCACGCCGAGGACGAGCGGACTCACGCGCAGCGCCCAGGCACGGCTGACCGGACAGCTCATGAAGCGCGCCATCAGCACCGACCTGTGGCAACAACTGGAGGACGCCAGCCAGCGGGTGGTGTTCGTGCAGGACGCGCAGGGCGTCGTCCAGGTGGTGAGCGCGGCGGCCACGGAGCTGTTCCCCGGCCTGGTGTCCGGTGCCCGGCTGACCGAAGTGGACGGGTTCGGCACCGCGGACGGCGAACCGTTCGAGGTGGTCAGGGCTGGCGTGCACTGGCGGTGGCGGCCGGAGCGGATCAGCGCCCGGCACGTGGCCTGGCACGGTGACGTGATCGACGACGTCGAGCCGTGGTGCGACAACTGCGCCTGGTCGAAGTTCCTGGCCAACGCCAGCCGGCTGCTGGCCGGGTCGCTGGACCGGGAGCGCATCCTGCGGGCCACCGTGCAACTGGCGGTGCCGATGCTGGCCGACTGCTGCGCCGTGGTGCTCCAGGCGCCCAGGGGCCGGCTGGAGTGGTGGCGGTTCACCAGGGGCGGTGACACGGCACGCGGCCGGATCGGCCGGTACGCGCTGGAGTCGGTGACCGATCTCGCCGAGGCGTTCGACGGGCCGGAGGCCCGGCTGACCAGGACCACGCTGGCCGACGGCCCGCGCCCGGACTGGCTGCTGCCGGCCGAGTTCGGCGAGCCCGGTGACCTGGTCGTGGCCCCGATGCGGCACGGCGACCAGGCCGTCGGCGCGCTGCTGCTGGCCAACGGCCGGCAGCGCGGCGACATCGACCCGGAGCGCTACGACGTGGTGCGCGACTACGCCTCCCGGGCCGCGATGGCGTTGACCCAGGTGGCGGCCTACACGGCGCAGGCGAACGCGGCGTCGGTCCTGGAGGCCGACCTGGTGCCCGGCCCGCTGCCCGAGGTGCCCGGCACGGTCCTGTCCGCGGCGTACCGGCCGGCGAAGGAGTCGATCCGGGTCGGCGGCGACTTCTACGAGGTGTACCCGGGCAGCGACGGTTCCGCCCTGTTCATGCTGGGTGACGTGGCCGGCAACGGTGTCGAGGCGGCGGCGCTGGCCGGCCGCATCGAGCACTCGGTGGCCGCGCTGCGCCTGGTCGAGTCACGGCCGGCGCGGCTGCTGTACCTGCTGAACCAGACCATCCTGGGCAACAGCGACAACCGGTTCGCCACGCTCGTGGTCGGCTCGCTGACCAGGGCCGACGGCCGGCTGGAACTGGTGCTGGCGTCCGGTGGCCACCCGCCACCCGTGCTGCTGCGCGCCGACGGCACCGTGCAGGAGATCATGGTGCCCGGCACGCTGGTCGGCGTCCTGCCCGAGCCGAGGTTCAGCGAGACCACGGTGCTGCTGGAACCCGGTGACGTGTGCCTGCTGTACAGCGACGGCGTGACCGAGGCCAGGGGCGGCCAGGACGGGCAGGAGCAGTTCGGCTCGCAGCGCCTCGGCGAGGCGATGGCCGGTGGCGCCGGGCTGACGGCCACCGAGCTGACCCGGCACATCGAACGCCGCCTGGAGGGCTGGCTGGACGGCCGGGAGCACGACGACATCGCGCTCCTCGCGGTGCAGGCGGCCTGACCGTCGCCACGGATGTCGAGACCCGGTGGCCGGCACCGACCCTCTGCCGACAGGTGCACCGAGGCGGAAGGGAATCGACATGGACGAGCGGACGGGCGAGGTCATCTGCGGCATCACGGTGTCGGTGGACGGGTTCGTGGCCGGCGAGGGCATGACGGAGGAACAGCCGTTCGGCGACGCGGACGCCGACGTGCTGCACAGCTGGATGTTCGACGAGCCGGAACGGCACCGGAACGAGGTGGCGTACCAGATCGAGCGGGCCGGCGCGTACATCATGGGCCGCAACATGTTCGGCCCGCGCGGCGCGGGCTACGACCGCGACTGGCGCGGCTGGTGGGGCGAGGATCCGCCGTTCCACACACCGGTGTTCGTGCTGACCCACCGGCCGAGGGAACCGCTGGCGATGCGGGGCGGAACGACGTTCACGTTCGTCACCGACGGCATCGAGTCGGCGCTGGCCCAGGCGCGCGAGGCGGCGGCCGGCCGGGACGTCGCGATCGCCGGTGGCGCCGACGTGGTCAACCAGTACCTGGCCGCCGGTCTGATCGACGACATGTGGATTCACACGGCTCCGGTAACGATCGGGCACGGCCCGCGGTTGTTCTCTGATGTGCCGCGGATGCGCCTGGAGCCGGTCGAGTGGGGCGGGACGAGCCGGGTGACGCACGTGCGGTACCGATTCCGCGGCCTGGAAGAGGACTGACCCGCCGAGAAGGAGTACGTCATGACGAAGCCGATCCTGCAGCCGGGACCGGACCATCCGATCACCGTTGAGCCGTCGCCGGCCCGTGTCGTGGTGAGCCTGGACGGCACGACCATCGCCGACACGCGCTCGGCCCTGACCCTGCGGGAGGCCGACTACCCGCCGGTGTACTACGTGCCGCTGAGCGACGTCGACACGTCCCTGCTGGAGCGCACCGACCACGCCACCTACTGCCCGTACAAGGGCGACGCCGGCTACTACAGCATCCCGTCCGGTGGCGAGCGCCTGGTCAACGCCGTGTGGACCTACGAGACGCCGTACCCGCCGGTCGCGCAGATCAAGGACCACGTGGCGTTCTACCCGGACCGCGTCACCATCGAGGTCACCGAGTCCTGACGGCTCAGGTCAGCAGGGCCACGTCCAGTTCCCGGACGTGGCCCGGATCGGCCTGGATCTCGATGCCGGTGATCCGGTCGTCGACCACGGTGAACGTCATCACCGCGAACGGTCGCGTCGCGCTCGGCACGACCGCTCCGACCATGCCGCCGACCAGTGCCGGCTGGGCGTCGCCGGCGATCGTGGCGTAGGCCGCCGCGTACCGGACCACCGTGTCCGCGCCGTGGACGGCCATGGGCCGGCCGGTCGGTGCCGCGGCGGCGTCCGCCCGGACGGTGACGTCCGGGTCGAGCAGGCGCAGCAGCGCGGCGAAGTCACCCGCGCGGGAGGCGCTGAAGAACGCCGTCACCACGGCCC
>DATEPR010000490.1:0-9043 GCA_035273045.1 Pseudonocardiaceae bacterium
GGCTGGGCCGACCACGACGAAACCGGCTTTGGTCAGCACCTTCTGGGAGGCGACATTCCGGTGGGAGGTCGCCGCCCGCAGGGTGCGCAGCCCGTGTCGCGCCGGCGCCAGCCGGCACAGCTCCTGGACGGTCGCGGTCGCCACGCCCCGGCCGGCGACCTGCCGCGCGACCCGGTAGCCCAGTTCCGCGGTGTGGTCGGAGATGTTGACCAGGTTGAACCTGCCGAGCACCGAGCCGTCGTCGGCGACGAGCACGTAGCAGGCACGGTCGCCGGCTTCCTGCTCGGCCAGTAGGGCGTCGTACCGGTCGGCGAACTGGTCGAAGAAGTCGTCGCCGCGGTCGGAGATCGAGGCGGCGAAGTAGGCGCGGTTCGCCAGTTCGAAGGCCAGGACGGCCGGGGCATGGCCGGCATCCAGCTGTTTCAGCTCGGGCATCGCCCGACTCTAGCCAGCTCGTACGCCGCGGCCACCCGAGTTTCCGCGAGCGGTCGCTGAGCGCATGCGTGCTACGTCGAAGACGCCGGATCAGCGCTCGTCGGCGAGGATCGTCGTCCCCTTCACCAGCCAAGCGACACCGAACGCCTCCACCGCGGTCGACTCCAGCCACAGCACCCAGTGCGGCGGACCGACACCGGCGTGGAAGACCGCCTGCACCAGGCCGGCCAGCACCAGCACGACGATCATCGTCAGGCCACTGGCGACATAGACCGCGTTCCGATTGACCTTGCGCCGAGTCCGCGGACCGATGGACCTGGTGAACAGGAACAGGCAGAACACGATCAGCCCCGCGAAGAACAACGCCGCGCTGGCCAGGTGCGCCCACCCGACCAGCCGGTCGGTCCGGGTCGGAACGCCGAAGAACGGCGTGGTCGGGAACAGTCCCACACCGATCGCGCCGACGCCCGCCGCGTCGCTGGTGACGTCGTCGACCAACCCGTAACCACGGTAGGACAACAAGAAGACGCCGGTCGCGACCATGCTGCCGACGAACACGTTGCGCATGCCGCTGTAGTAGTAGTCGCTGATCGAGTCCAGTGGACCGCCGCCGTCCAACAGAACCTTCCCCACGATCAGCACCACCGGAAGGGCGACTCCGATCAGCCCGATCGCCCGGCGCAGGAACAGGTACGAGTGCGCCAGCGAGCCGTGTGGCCGCGCGGTGGACGGCCACCGAGTGCTTCTCAACACACAGCGGAGGTTCCCCGGCCCGCCGCACGGTAACCAGGGCGGCCCGCGGGGAACGAGAGCAGTTCGCGAGGGCTGCGCGGGCGACCGGCTCGGGGGCGTCACGCGCCACATGGGTGCGGCGCACCCATTTCGCGCTTGGCCGGAGCCGGAAAAAGTACGTGCGCCGCACCCATGTGATCTTCGGGCGTCGCCGTTCATGGTGGTCGCGACACGAGGAGGTCGATCATGGCGGCACAGACCACCAATCCGGACCGGGACGCCATTCGCGATGACGATGACGAACCGCTCGGCGCGTTCGGCTGGGGGTGACCTGGCAACTTCCTGCCACCTGACGTCCTGTTGCTGCACGTCGCGCGCCTTCCCCGGGCGCCCGGCCGACTGGAGAGTGAGGACCGCGGCATTCGGGAGGAGGTGAGTCGAGATGGCGATCACGAACTCAGGAGCAGGCTACGACGACCAGGAGATCAACTGGTGTGTCGGCATGAGCGGCTTCCACAGCCACGGTGAGTACAACGGCATCTGACGACGAGCCGGCTGCCCGTGACGAGCGCCCGGCGGGCCGGCGGTGGGGGGACAGGCATGAGGTTGATCCGCGGCAGCGCCGGCTGGTGGTGCATCACGCGGTCCGGCACCGCGTTGGTGCCGGATTCCCTGGTGCACCAAGGAAAGCTGACCCACGAGGCGATGCGCCAGCTCGCCGCGGCCGGGGTGGGCAGGGTACCGGACGTCCGCCGGTACCGGCTGACCGTGGTCACGGCGACCGGATGCAATCTCGGCTGCCCCTACTGCTTCCAGAACAGCGCACCGGCCCGGCCGGGCACGTTCGCGCCGGCCAGGATCGCCGCCGCGGTCCTGGACTCCGGCACGATCACCGAGATCGTGGCGTTCGCCGCCGAGCGGGCAGCCGCGGCCGGCGCGCCGGAACTGGACCTGCTGCTGTTCGGCGGTGAGCCGCTGCTCAACCCGCGGGGCTGTCTCGACGTGCTGCGCCACTGCGCGGAACGGCTGCCCACCACGGGCGGCATGGTCACCAACGGTGTGCTGCTGGGCCGGACGCTCGCCGTGCGGCTGGCCGCGGCCGGTCTGGTGTCGGCACAGGTCACCGTGGACGGCCCACGCACGGCACACGACGCCGTGCGCACCACCAGGGCCGGTCGCGGCACGTTCGACACCGTGCTGGCGAACGTGGCCGAGGCGCAGGCCGCCACCGACCTGGCGTTCACGCTGCGGCTGAACGTGACACCGGCGGCGCTGGCGGGCGTCGAGGAACTACTCGACCACGCCGCCGCCGTGCTCGATCCGGGGCGGACCCGGTTCGTGGCCGCTCCCCTGCTCGACTACGGGTGGGGCTTCGCCGAACTGCCGGTGCCGGCGGCCGTGGTCCGGTGTCACGCGCTGGCCAGGGCGCGCGGCTTCCGCATCCCGCTGCCCGGACCGGCGCACTGCGACTACTGCTCGGTGCCCGGCGGGTCGCTCGGCGCGGTCGTCAACGCCGACGGCGCCCTCTACAGCTGCTGGGAGTCGATCGGCCGGCCGGGCCGGCAGGTCGGCACGGTGACCACCGGTTACGCCGACGGGCTGGGCGAACGCTGGACGACCTGCGGCGACCTGGCCGGCAACACCGGGGCGATGCGCCGGTTCACCGACCAGGTCGACGCCGGACTGCTCGACCTGGCGCGAGCCGGCTGGGTCGACCACGCCGCTGCGGGAAGGGGGTGATCTGCCATGGAGGACCCGGATCTGGAACCCATGCCGGCGGCGCCACAGGTTGTGGAGCGGCTGGGCGACGAGGACGACATCGACGCACCGGGCCTGTGCGTGCCGTTCGTGGCATAGCCGGGCAGCCCAGACAGGACAGGAGACACCCGAGATGACCATCATCGACACCACATCGCCGGGTGTCCCCGTGCCCACCCAGGTACGCAGGGCCGTGCTGGACAACGGTCTGCGGGTGCTGCTCGCGCCGGACCGGTCGGTGCCGGTGGTCGCGGTCGAGGTCTGTTACGACGTCGGCATGCGGTCGGAGCCGGCGGGCCGGTCCGGCTTCGCGCACCTGTTCGAGCACCTGATGTTCCAGGGCTCCGAGCACCTGCCCAAGCTGGACCACTGCCGCTACGTGCAGTCCGCGGGCGGCATGTTCAACGGCAGCACGCACATGGACTACACCCGCTACTTCGACGTGCTGCCCAGCAACGCGCTGGAGCGCACCCTGTTCCTGGAAGCGGACCGGATGCGGGCGCCCGCGCTGGACGAGGAGAACCTCCGGCTGCAGGTGGACGTGGTCAAGGAGGAGATCCTGGTCAACGTCCGGAACAAGCCCTACGGCTGCTTCCCGTGGCTGACCCTGCCGGGCGTGCTGTTCGAGAGTTTCGCCAACGCGCACGACGGATACGGTTCGTTCGCGGATCTGGAGTCCGCGACGATCGGCGAGGCGCGCGAGTTCTTCGACCGCTACTACGCACCGGCCAACGCGCTGCTGTGCGTCGGCGGGAACTTCGCCGCCGACGACGCCCTTGCCTTGGTGGAACGGCATTTCGGCGACATTCCGCACCGCCCGGCCCCGGTCCGGCCGGACTTCTCGGAGCCGCCACCGGCCCGGGAGCGGCGGGCCGTGGTGGTGGACCGGCACGCGCCGCTGCCCGCGGTGGCCGCCGGTTGGCGGGTGCCCGACCCGATCCGGGACTGGGACGACTACCTGCCGTACCTGCTGCTGGCCGAGGTGATGGTGGACGGGGCGGCGTCCCGGTTGCGGCGCAGGCTGACGCACGTGGACCGGCTCACCACGAGCGTGCGCTGTTACCTGGGTTTCCTGGGTGATCCCTTCGACGTCGGCCACCCGACCGCGTTCGTGGTCACCGCACGGCAGGCGCCCGGCACGACAGCGGACGACGTGCTGCGCGCGGTGGACGACGAGTTCGCCACGGTGGCCCGCGACGGCATCACCGAACGGGAACTGCGGCGCGTCGTCACCCGGCTGACCACCCAGATCCTGGTGGCCAGCGAGCCGGTGCTGGGTCGGACCCAGTTGCTGGCCGCGCTGGAACTGCGGCACGGCAGGGCCGAGTTGCTGGCCGAACTGCCCGGGCTGCTCGACCGGGTCGACGCGGAACAGGTGCGCGCGGCGGCCGCCACGATCACACCGGACAGCAGGGGTGTCGTCGAACTCCGCCCGCGGGACCGGGCCGGCGAGCAGGAGCGTGTCGCGTGACCACAGTGGTGCCCGAGTTGGGGCGGCAGCCGGAGATCGTGCCACCGGAGACGGCGCAGAGCGTGCTGGCGAACGGGTTGCGCGTGGTCGCGGTCCGCAGCTCGCGGGTGCCGTTGGTCGAGCTGCGGCTGCGGGTGCCGTTCAGCTCGGCGGAGCCCGGCCACTCGGCCCGCGCGTGGCTGCTGGCCGAGACGCTGCTGTCCGGCGTGCCCGGGCACGACCGGATGGGTGTCGCGGAACGTGTCATGGATCTCGGCGGCACCCTGACCGCCGAGGTGGACCCGGACCAGCTGCTGGTCAGCGGCACGGTGCTGGCGTGGTACCTGGACGACCTGCTGGCCCTGCTGGCCGAGGTGCTGACCGGCGCCCGGTACCCGGAGGAGGAGATCGCGGCCGAACGGATCCGGCTGGTGTCCCGGCTGACCGCCGCGCGTTCCCAGGCGTCGGTCCGGGCCAGGGAGGCGTTGCGCAGCCACCTGTTCGGCGAGCACCCGTACAGTCACAGCCTCCCCGAGGTCGACGACGTCCAGGAGATCGACGCGGCCGACCTGCGGGCCATGCACGCGCGGCGGGTCGTGCCGGCCGGCAGCCTGCTGGTGCTCGTCGGCGACATCGAACCGGACCGCGCGGTGGCCGCGTGCGAGCACGCGCTGGCCGGCTGGCGCGGCACACCGGACCCGGTCGTGGTGCTGCCGGAGCTGCCGGGCAGCGTGCCGCTCGGGCCGTCGTTGCTGTACCACCGGCCGGGGTCCGTGCAGTCGTCGATCCGGATCGGCGGTCCGGCGCTGCGCCGCGACGATCCCCGGTACGCGGCGCTGCAACTGGCGAACCTCATCTACGGTGGCTACTTCTCCGGCCGGATGGTGGAGAACATCCGGGAGGACAAGGGTTACACGTACAGTCCGCGCAGCAGGATCGAGCACGGCGGCGCCGGTTCCACGCTGGTGGTCGAGGCCGACGTAGCGACCGAGGTGACCGCGCCGGCGCTGCTGGAGCTGTGGTACGAGCTGGGCCGGCTGTCCACGCTGCGGCCCAGCGACGAGGAGTTGGCGAACGCCAGGCAGTTCGCGTCGGGCACGCTCGCCATGTCCGTGGCCACCATGGCCGGCCTCGCCACGACGCTGGTCAACCTGGCGGCCGTCGGCCTCGACCTGACGTGGGTGCGGGAGCATCCCCGGCGGCTGGCCGAGGTGACCGCGCGGGGCATCTACGACCTGGGTGTGCACCTGCTGGCGCCCAAACTGCTCGTGGCGGTCGTGGTGGGCGACGCCACCCAGTGTGCGGAACCCCTGCAGGCGTTCGGGCCCTGGACGGTGGTGTAGCCGCCGGCGGATTACGTGCCGCGCACCCATGTGCTCGGCAGCCCTGGGTGCCACGGTGGACAGCATGACCCTGCGGGATCTCGGTTTCACAGCGTTCCAGGAAGCGGTCTACCGCGGGTTGCTGGCCGATCCGGCTCGTGACCCGAGATCGTTCGGTGAGCCGGCGACGGAGGCCGACGTCCGGGTGGCGCTGGGCCGGCTGGCCGAACTCGGCGTCGTCGCGCCAGCCGAGGACACGGCGTGCGGCTTCGCGGTCCTCGATCCCGGTGTGGCGGTCGGAGCGCTGATCGAGCGGGTCGAGGACGAGGCCCTGCGGCGGCACCGCCGGGTCGCGGACACGCGCGCCCAGCTCGCCGAGTTGGCCGCGTCGGGGCCGGACCGGCGCACCGGTGCGGACACCGGGGTCGAGGTGGTCGACACCGTGGACGAGGTGCGGCGGCGGTTGGACGAGCTGTCGTTCTTCACCCGCACCAGCGTGTACACCGTGCAGCCCGCCGGGTCGCCGGACCCGGTGGCCCGCGCCGCCGCCCGGCCACTGGAGCAGCGCGGCCTGCGCCGCGGCATCGACACCCGCATCATCTACGACCGGTCGGTGGCGACCAACGCGGCCCACTGTGTCCACTTGCGACACAAAGTGGCCGCCGGGGTGAGCGTCCGGCTGCTGCCCGGTCCGGTGCAGCGGCTCATCATCATGGACGAGCGGGTCGCCGTCGTGCCGGCCGGCCCGGACTCCCGTGGCGCGCTGGTGGTGCGGCAGCCGGGCCTGCTCCGCGCGCTGACGCAGCTGTTCCACGTGTTGTGGTCGGCCGCCGAGGAACTGAACCCGACCGGCGACGCCCAACTGACCGAGCAGGACCGCTCGGTGCTCACCCTGCTGGCCGCGGGTTCGACCGACGAGGTCGCGGCGCGTGAACTCGGACTGTCCGTCCGGCACCTGCGGCGCCGGATCGCGGTGCTGATGGACCGGCTGCACGCGCACAGCCGGTTCGAGGCCGGCGCGGCCGCCGCCCGTCGCGGCTGGATCTGAAGTGTCAGCTAGCTGACTCCGGCGCGTCTGGTTGCTGCCGTCGCCACACCTGGTTCCCTCCGCTCGCATCGCGCACAGTAGTCCTTGTCGGACAACGGAAACGGCGAAGGACGGGAGGGAACGATGGAACCGCTGCTGCTACTCCAGGCGGATCCGAAGTTCTACGGCCCGCTGAGCCGCACACCGCGCCGCGGCGTCGAATACCGGCCGGCCGGCGTCCCGGACACCTGGTCGGAACACCACGACGACGTGTGGACCGGCTGGTACCCCGAGCACAAGCTGGGCGGCGTCACCGAGGGCTGGAAGATCCACCTGTCGTGCCGGATCGACCGCGCGCAGCACGTCCTGGACACGGCCGCGCCGATCTTCGTCGCGCACGGCACCGCGTTCAAACACCTGAGCTGCTCCATGTTCTTCGTCCTCACCCACCACAAGCACGCCTCCCGCAGCCAGTCGGGCAAGTTCTGCACCGCCTACCCGCCGGACGAACACACCGCGGGTCAGCTCATGGCGGCGCTCGCCGACGCGCTGGACGGTGAGGAAGGGCCGTACGTGCTGACCGACCGGCGGTTCGGCGACTCCAAGGTCGTGCACTACCGCTACGGCGCCTACGTCAGCAGGTCCAGGGTCCTGGCCGACGGCGGCCACCAGTTGCTGGTGCGTGACGGCACCGGCCGGGAGGTGCCGGACCGGCGCGGCGTGCGGTTCCAACTGCCCGACGGCATCGTCGACCCGTTCGCCGCACCGGCCGACCCGGCCAGGCGCAGCGGCCCGCCGTGCTTCTCCGGGTTCACCTTCGACAGCGTCGTCCAGTACAGCAACGGCGGCGGCGCCTACCAAGGGCGGGAACTGGCCACCGGACGGCCCGTGTTCATCAAGGAGAGCCGCGGCCACAACGGACTGGTCAACACGGACAGCACCAGCCAGGACCGGCTCCGCGCCGAACACGACACGCTGCGCACGCTGCACGCGGCGGCACCGGGCATCTGCCCCGAGCCGATCGCGTTCTTCCGCAAGCTGGAGAACGAGTTCCTGGTCACCGAGTTCGTGCCGGGACAGTCGTTGCAGTCGTGGTGGGTCGAGCACAACCCGGTCATCTGGGCCACGGCGACGCGGGCCGACTACGCCGCATACCACGAGCGGTGCCTGAACGTCATCGACCAGTTGACGGGAATCCTGGACCGCCTGCACACGCTCGGCTACGTGTTCGTCGACCTCAACCCGAACAACGTGCTGGTCGGCGACGACGACACGGTGCGGCTGGTCGACTTCGAGGCGGCCGCCAGGATCGGCGAGCTCACCTCGGCGATCGGCACGCCGGGCTACTGCCCGCCGCCCGGTGACGGCATTCGTCCCGATCACGTGTACTACGACGAGTACGGCCTGTCCTCCCTGGCGCTGGCGATGATCGCGCCGGTCAACGGCACCGCCGACCTGCACGGTGGCACGCTCGCCCAACTGCGCCACCAGCTCGGCAAAGTGGCCGACGTGCCGCCGCGCCTGTGGACGACCGCCACCCGCTTCCGGGACGCGGCCGCCACACCGGCACCCGAGCGGGTCGACGCCGACCCGCTGGGCGAACTGGCTCTGCTGCGGGAGAAACTCGTCGCCGGCCTGCTCAGCCCGGACCACCCGGACGGCGTCGTGCCCTTCGGCCCGCAGTCCTACCACACCAACCCGCTGTCCGTCGGCCACGGCCTGGCCGGCGTGGTCCACGCCCTGCGGATCGCCGGCGTGCCGGCTCCCGAGCTGACCGAGCGGCTGGCCCGCGAGGCGTGGCGGCACCGGGCGACGCTGCCGCCCGGCCTGCTGGTCGGACTGGCCGGGATCGCGTGGGTGCTGGCGGACGCCGGACGGGTGGCCGAAGCCCGGTCACTGCTGGCGGTCGCCGACGACCATCCGGTCCTGCCCGGCCACGCCACGCTCGGCTTCGGCAAGGCCGGAGTCGGCCTGGCCCACCTGGCCCTCTACGGCCACACGTCGGACGAGTTCCACCTCGACCGCGCGGCCGACCTGGCCGGCTCGATCCCCCGTGACGCGAGCCTGACCGGCGAACTGGGCCAGCACAACGCCACCGGCCTGCTCTACGGCCGGGCCGGCATCGCCCTGCTGGACTACTACCTGGCCCGGCTCACCGGCGGCGGCCTGGACGACGGCCGCACGCTGCTGGCCGAGGAACTGGACCGGGCGGTCACCGAGGACGGCGGCCTGCTGTTCCCGGTGTCCGAAAAGGACGCACGTCTGATGCCCTACCTGTACGTCGGCTCGGCCGGCGTGGGCATGGTGGCCAGCAGGTAT
>DATEPR010000491.1:0-3549 GCA_035273045.1 Pseudonocardiaceae bacterium
GCCAGCCGGGCCACGATCGCCTTGGCCCGCGTGGCGAGCGACTCCTGGTCGACGGTGAGCATCGTGGCGGCCGGCGTGGCCGGGCCGCGCACGGTGGCCTCCAGCGCCGCCAGGGTCAGCTTGTCCACCCGCATCGCCCGCGCCGCCGGATGCCTTCGGATGCGTTCCACCAGGTCGGCCTTGCCGAACAGCACCCCGGCCTGCGGGCCGCCCAGCAGCTTGTCGCCGCTGGACGTCACCAGGTCGGCACCCTGGTCGAGCACGGTCGTGGCATCCGGCTCGGCGGGCAGCAGGGGATGCGGTCGCAGCAGGCCGGAGCCGATGTCCACGACCAGCGGCACGCCCAGCCCGGCCAGCCGGCCGACGGTGACCTCGCTGGTGAAGCCGACCACCTGGAAGTTCGACGGGTGCACCTTGAGCACGAAGCCGGTGTGCTCGTCGATCGCCTCCTCGTAGTCGCGCAGGTGGGTGCGGTTGGTGGTGCCGACCTCCTTCAACCGGGCACCGGTGGACGCCAGCAGTTCCGGGATGCGGAAGCCGTCGCCGATCTCCACGAACTCGCCCCGGCTGAGCACGATGTCCTTGCCCTGGGCCAGCGCCATCGCGGTGAGCAGCAGCGCGGCCGCGTTGTTGTTGACCACGTGCGCCGCCTCGGCCGACGGCACGGCGTCGGCCAGTGCGGCGATGGTGTCCCTGCCGCGGCGCGCCCGCTTGCCGGTGGCCAGGTCAAACTCGACGTCCGTGTAGCCGGCCGCGGCCAGGATCGCCTCCCGGGTGGCGTCCGACAGCGGGGCCCGGCCCAGGTTCGTGTGCACGACGACGCCGGTCGCGTTGATCACCGGACGCAGCGAGCCCGCGCGCTCCGGCAACGCGGCCAGCGCGGCCTGCGCGACCTCCTGCGGGCCGATCTGCCCGGCCCTGGCGCGGCGTTGCGCCTCGGTGATGGCTTGTTTGACCAGGGCGGTGCCCAGCGTCTCGCGGGCGCGCGCGAAGGCCGGGTCGGCGAGGAGGGTGTCCGTTCTCGGGATGGCCCGCCGCTGGTCGGTCATGCACGCATTGTGACGCACCCGGCCCGCCCACTGCCGAACGCGTCCCGGGTCCACGATGGACGGTCGGTGGGCGTGTGGCAGACCTGACAGTGGACGGTGACGCCCCGTGACCTCAGACTGGACCGAACGCCGTCGACGACACCGGGAGACGCAACGGAGACCGACAACGGACCGTCCGGTGACACCGGCCCCGACGATCCGCAGGTGACACCGGGTGCGGCCACCGGAACGGCGGGCCGGCGCCAGCCGACCGTCGAGCACATGCTGACCCAGGGCCGGCTGCGCACCGCGATCGCGCTGACCGGGCCCGCGTTCGTCGCGTCCGTCGCCTACATCGATCCAGGCAACTTCGTCACCAACTTCACCGGCGGCTCCCGTTACGGGTACCAGCTGCTGTGGGTCGTGGTGCTGGCCAGCACCATGGCGATCCTGGTCCAGTACCTGTCGGCCAAGGTCGGCCTGGCCACCGGCCGCAGCCTGCCCGCGGTGTGTGCCGACGTGTTCCCGCGCGGGGTCAACCTGGTGCTGTGGGTGCAGGCCGAGCTGGTCGCCGTGGCCACCGACCTGGCCGAGTTCGTCGGCGCGGCGCTGGGCCTGCACCTGTTGTTCGGCCTGCCGCTGTTCCCGGCGGGCCTGATCACCGCCGTGGTGGCGTTCGTGATCCTCGGGTTGCGCCAGCGCGGCTACCGGTGGTTCGAGATCGCGGTGCTGGTCACCATGATCCTGGTGGCGGCCGGTTTCGCCTACCTGTTCTTCAGGGCGGGCCGGCAGGACTTCGGGCAGCTGGTGCGCGGCCTGGTGCCGACGATCCGGCAGCCCGGTGCGGCCGGGGTCGCCGTCGGGATCGTCGGCGCGACCGTGATGCCGCACGTGATCTACCTGCATTCGGCGTTGCAGGCGGGCCGGGTGCGCGCCACGACGGCCCGGCAGCGCCGGGTTCTGTTGGTGCACAACCGGTGGGACTGCGTCATCGGGCTGGGCGCGGCCGGGCTGGTGAACGTGGCGATGCTGTGCGTGGCCGCCGCGATGCACGCCCGTGCCGACAAGGCGGGCGACCTGGTGGCCATCCACGACGCGTTCGCGGCCACCGTCGGCGCGGCAGCGGGTGTCGCGTTCGCACTGGCCCTGGTGGCGTCCGGGCTGGGTTCGGCCAGCGTGGCGACCTACGCGGGCCAGGTCGTCATGGAGGGCTTCCTGAAGTGGCGCATCCCGTTGCTGGTGCGCCGGGGCGTGACGATGCTGCCGTCGCTGGTGGTCCTCGGGATCACCAACGACGTCGGCGGGCCGCTGTTGATCTCGCAGGTGGCGCTGTCGTTCGGCATCCCGTTCGCGCTGGTGCCGATGATCATCGTGACGCGCAGGCGCGACGTCATGGGCGACATGGTGAACCGGCGTGCCACGACGCTGACGGTCACCGCCGGCGCCGCGCTCGTGACGGCCATGAACATCTACCTGCTGGCCACGATCGGCCAGGGCTGACGCCTAGACTGCGACGATGCTCGATCGGACCGTGACACACCCGGCACTGGCAGGCGGACCGGTCTACGTCGACTACAACGCGACGACGCCGATCGACCCGCGCGTGACCGAGGCGATGCTGCCCTACCTGACCGGTGGATTCGGCAACCCGTCCAGCGACCACCACTACGGAGCGGGCCCCCGCGCCGCCCTGGACGCGGCCCGTGCGCAGGTCGCCGGGCTCGTCGACGGCGGTGCGGCGCACGTGGTGTTCACCGGATCCGGTTCGGCGGCGGACAACCTGGCGATCCGCGGTGCCGTGCTGGCGTCCGGTCGCGACCACGTCGTCACGCAGGCGACGGAACACCCGGCGGTGCTCCAGGCGTGCCAGGCGCTGGCCCGGTGGCACGGCGTGCGCGTGACGGTGCTGCCGGTCGGCCACGACGGGCTCGTCGACCCGGCCGCGCTGGCCAACGCCGTCGGCGACCACACGGCACTCGTGTCGATCATGGCCGCGAACAACGAGACCGGCGCGATCCAGCCGATCGGCGAACTGGCCGCCGTCGCGCACGCGCGGGGCGCGTTGTTCCACTGCGACGCGGCGCAGGCGGTCGGCAAGATCCCGGTGTCGATGTCCGATGTGGACTTGCTGACCGTGGTCGGGCACAAGGTCTACGCGCCCAAGGGAATCGGCGCGCTGCTGGTCCGGCCGGGTGTCGCGGTGGAGCCGTTGGTGTACGGCGGTGGGCAGGAGTCGGGCCTGCTGGCGGGCACCGAGAACGTGCCGCTGGCCGTCGGGCTGGGCGAGGCGGCCCGGTTGGCGGCTGAGGCGATGGCGGCCGGTGAACCGGACCGGTTGCGTTCGCTGCGCGACCGGCTGCACGAGGGCCTCGACCGCGCCCTGCCCGGCCGTGTGGTGCTGAACGGCCCGAGGGACGCCCGGTTGCCGAACACGCTCAACGTCAGCGTGGCGGGTACGCGGGGGCACGAGCTGCTGGCGACGCTGCCGGCGCTGGCCGCGTCGACCGGATCGGCGTGCCAC
>DATEPR010000492.1:0-8139 GCA_035273045.1 Pseudonocardiaceae bacterium
GTGCTGGCCGCGTCCAGCAGGTCGCCGACGGCGTCGGCGGGTAGGCAGAGTTCGTCCAGGTCGAGCCGCCGGTAGAGGTAGCGGAGGCCCAGCTCGTCGGCCTCGCGCTCGTGCAGCGCAGGGGTCAGTGACGGACCGATCCCGGAGCCCACCAGGCCCACCAGGTAACCGGCTTCCTGCTGTGGTACGCGCACGACACCCCCGGAACCCGCCTATGTACGTACTAGATGGTTAGTTATAGCCCGACCGGGCCGGGTAGGACAAGCGGTGCGGCTACAGTGAGCATCTGCGGACTGCGGAGGTGTCGTGAGCGTGGAGGCCGACGAGGCGGGCACGGCAACTCGGCCCCGCGACGCCGCACGCACCAAGGCCGAGATCCTCGACGTGGCGACCGGCGAGTTCGCCACCAAGGGGTACGCGGGCGCCCGCGTCGACGAAATCGCCGCACGGACGAGCACGACGAAGCGGATGCTCTACTACTACTTCGGCAGCAAGGAACAGTTGTACGTCGCCGTGCTGGAACGCGCGTACGCCGTGATCCGCTCCGTGGAGCGGGAACTGGACGTCGACCACCTCGAACCGGAGGAGGCCATCCGGCAACTCGCCGGCCTGACGTTCGACCATCACGAGTCGCATCCTGACTTCATCCGGCTGGTCAGCATCGAGAACATCCACCATGCCGAGTACCTGGCCCGCTCCGAGGTGCTGCCCGGCCTGGCTTCCACGGCGCTGGAGGTGCTGACCCGGATCCTGGCCAGGGGAATGGCCGACCGGGTGTTCCGGCCCGATGTCGACCCGCTCGACGTGCACATGATGATCAGTTCGTTCTGCGTGTTCCGTACCGCGAACCGGGACACGTTCAACGTCATCTTCCACCGGGACATGCTCGACCCCGACCGCCGTGATCACTACCGGCGGATGCTCGGCGACATGGTCGTGGACTATCTGACCGCTCGCTGACGACCACCCTTGACACGTCCTTGGGCGCCGTGCACCATCTCCAATTAACCGTCTAGTACATAACGAACTGGTTCGTACGTTAGCTGCGACGAGGCAGAGGAGCGTGCCGTGGCCACCGAACCGCCTGTCCCGCAACCCACCCATGTGCCCGGTATGCCGCGCACCGCGGCGCTGGCGGCCTGGATCGGCAGCGCCCTGGAGTACTACGACTTCTTCATCTACGGCACGGCCGCCGCCCTGGTGTTCGGCAAGGTCTTCTTCCCGTCCAGTGATCCGGCCGCGGGCACCCTGCTGGCACTGGCCACGTTCGGCGTCGGCTACGTGAGCCGTCCGATCGGCGGGATCGTGTGGGGACACGTGGGCGACCGGTGGGGCCGCAAGCGCGTCCTCGTGCTGACGCTGCTGCTGATGGGCTCGTGCACGGTGCTGGTGGGGTGCCTGCCGACCTACGGCCAGGCCGGCGTCCTGGCACCCGTGCTGCTGGTGATTCTGCGTCTGTTGCAGGGATTCTCGGCGGGCGGCGAGCAGGCGGGCGCGAACTCGACCAGCCTGGAGCACGCGCCCGAACACCGCAGGGCCTACTACACCAGCTACACGCTCAGCGGCACCCAGGCCGGGCAGATCGTCGCCACGGCCGTGTTCCTGCCGGTGGCCGCGCTGCCGTCGGACGACCTGCTGTCGTGGGGTTGGCGGATTCCGTTCTGGGGCAGCGCGGTCATGGTGGTCGTCGGGTACGTGATCCGCCGCCGGCTGGGTGAAACCCCGGTGTTCCAACGGGAGGTGGCCGCGCACGGGGTGACCGGGCTGCCACTGGTCGAGCTGTTCCGGGACTACTGGGTGGACGTGGTCCGGGTGATCGTGGCGGCGCTGATCGCGTCCGTCAGCACGATCTTCACGGTGTACGCGCTGAGCTACGCGGTCAACACGGTCGGGCTGAGCAAGACACCGATGTTGTGGGTCGGCGTGCTGGCCAACGTGGCCGCCGTCATCACCATCCCGTTCTGGGCCCGGCTGGCCGACCGGATCGGGCGCAAGCCGCTGTTCATCGGCGGGTCACTGGGCTGCGCCGTGCTGATCTTCGCGTATCTCGGCGTCATCGCGGCGGGCAACTACGTGCTGATCTTCGTCACCGGCATCCTCATGTTCGGCATCGTGTACACGGCCACCAGCGCGGTGTGGCCGGCGTTCTACGGCGAGATGTTCAATGCCAGGGTCCGGCTGTCCGGGATGGCGATCGGCACCCAGATCGGGTTCGCCATCAGCGGCTTCCTGCCCACGATCGCGTCCGCGGTGGCCGGTTCGGGCAGGGGCGCGTGGCTGGGTGTCTCGCTGTTCACCGCCGGGCTGTGCGTCGTCAACGTCATCGCGGTGGCCACCGGCCGGGAGACCCATCGCGTGCCGACCAGCAGGCTCGGTCTCAAGGGTGCGCGGGCGACGGCGGACCCCGTGCCGGCAGCGCAGCCGTGACACGTGTGCACGCGATCCGGTACGCCTGGCGCGCCGGCGTGCGGGCCGACCACTTCGTCGACGACGAGCGGCCCGACGACCCCCACCCGACGGCCTACTACGTGTGGCTCGTGGTGTCGGGCGACCACGCGGTGCTGGTCGACACCGGCATGGGTGCCGGCGCCGACCGGGTTCCCGGCCTACACCGAGGGCCGTCCGTGGCGACCGGACTGCGTGCGCTGGGCGTGTCGCCGGAGTCGGTCGACACCGTCGTCCTGACCCACCTGCACTACGACCACGCAGGCGGTGTCCGGGACTTTCCGAACGCCAGGTACTTGCTGCAGCGGTCCGAACTCGACGGGCTCACCGACACCTGGCTGGTCGACCCGTCCGACGTGGACTACCTACTCGGCTCGAACCGACTGACACTGGTCGACGGTGACGCGGACGTGCTGCCCGGCGTGACCGTGCACCACGTCGGCGGGCACACCCCGGGTACGCAGGTCGTCCGAGTGCTGACCGCCCAGGGACATCTGGTGGTGGCGTCGGACGCGGCGCATTTCCACGAGAACATCAGCCGGCGCCGGCCCGGCCCGCTCACACACTCGGTGCCGGACGCCATCCGCGCCTTCGAGCGGGTCACCGAACTCGCCGACGGCCGGCACCTGATCCTGCCTGGCCACGACCCGTCACCTGGCCTGCTGCCTGCCGTGCACGAACCAGATGGCCTCGACCGGCACGTCACCGTTGTTGGTCAGGCGGTGGGGAGTCGCCGAGTCGAACGAGATCGAGTCGCCCGGACCGATGCGGTAGGTCTCGAAGCCGAGTGAGACGTCCAGGGTGCCGCTGACGATGTAGCCGTACTCGATGCCCGAGTGTCTGGTCAGGTGCTCGCCGGGGACGGAGCTGCCGCCCACCTCGTAGTGCACCACCAGGAAGTCCACCGACGGCTCCAGGCCGGAGGACAGTTGCTCCCAGACCACACCCGAGTCCAGCACCAGCCGCCGCCGTTGATGCGGCTCGACCACGGGGCTGAGGCCACGTTCCTGCGGTTCACTGAGCTTGGCCAGGGCGCCGCGGAACGTGTGGGTGTCGCCGCCAGTCGTGACGTCGGTGTCCGCCGCCGGTTTCGCCGCGGCGGCTGGTGCGGCGTTGCTGAACAATTCGTCGAGCGACATGTCCAACCGGCTGCAGATCATGTACAGCGTCGCGACCGACGGCTGCGACTTGCCGTTCTCGATCTGTGACACCAGCGACGGTGAGACGCCGAGATCCCGGGCGAACTGGCGCAGCGACACCCCCGCCGCCATTCGTCGCTCCCGCAGCTTCGCGCCCACGCTCGTGATCGCGTCCCTGCGGTCGGCCGGGATCGGCGCCTCACCGTCGTCGGCCGACCGTCCTCGTCGCGACACGCCACCCGCCGCCGCGGAACCGCTTCTCGTCGTCACGAATGCACCTCAGCTCAGGTTTGTCGGCACATTCGGGGTGTGCCTCCTGTTCAGCGTATTCGAACGTAGCCGGAGACAAAACCAGCGGGTTGGGGCGACTGTTCAGTAATACTTGACAGTGGCGCCACGCTCGTCCAGGCTGCTGCCACGAGACGAGAGGAGATCGACCGTGGTGGACGGCAATCGCGCGCTCGTCGTGGGCGCCACCGGCATCTCGGGCGGCAACACCGCCCGCCGGCTGGTCGACGACGGCTGGCAGGTCTTCGGGCTGTCCCGCGGCGGCTCGCCGGTGGACCAGGGCGTCACACCGGTCGCCGCCGACCTGCTCGACGCCGACACCACCGCCGCCGTGCTGGCTGACGTCCGGCCGACCCACCTGTTCTTCTGCACCTGGCAGCGCAGGCCGACCGAGGCGGAGAACTGTGTGGTCAACTCGGCGATGCTGCGCAACGTGTTGAACCCCTTGGTGGACCAGGGCGGTCTGCGGCACGTCGCGCTGGTCACCGGTCTCAAGCACTACCTCGGCCCGTTCGAGGCGTACGCCCGGACGCCGATGGAGACCCCGTTCCGCGAGGACCAGCCCCGGCTGCCGAACCAGAACTTCTACTATGATCAAGAGGACGTGCTGTTCGACGCCGCTGCACGCGGCGGCTTCACCTGGTCGGTGCACCGCCCGCACACCATGATCGGCTGGGCGCTGGGCAACGCCATGAACATGGGGGTCACGCTGGCGTTGTACGGCACCCTGTGCCGGGAGACCGGCGAACCGTTCGTGTTCCCCGGCTCGCCCCAGCAGTTCGACGGCGTCACCGACCTCACCGACGCCACGCTGCTGGCCGAGCAGCTGAGCTGGGCGGCGACCAGCCCGAACGCGGCCAACGAGGCGTTCAACACGGTGAACGGCGACGTGTTCCGGTGGCGGCAGTTGTGGCCGGTGGTGGCGGGTGGACTGGGCGTGCCGGCGGCGCCCTACCCCGGCCACGCCCAGCCATTGGCCGAACGGTTCGCCGACGCCGGCCCGGTGTGGCGGCGGATCGTCGAACGCCATGGCCTGGTGCGCGACGACCTGGACCGGCTGGCCTCCTGGTGGCACACCGACGGAGATCTCGGCCGGCAGACCGAGACGTTCGCCGACATGACCAAGAGCCGCACTCACGGGTTCACCGGCTTCCGGGACACGCGCCGCACGTTCCTCGACCTGTTCGACCGCCTCCGCGACAACAAGATCATCCCGCCGCTGGACTGAGCACCCCGAGACGGCCCAGCACCCATTCCAGTTCACCGACCACGTGGTCGGTGATGTCGTCGCCCTTCAGGTGAGCGGGCAGCACGTCCCAGGTGTAGGTCTCGATTTCCAGCTGGGTCGACTGGGCCTGGGCGAGGTGGGCGTCCAGTGCCTGCTCGACGGCGAACCGGGTGGTGCGGAGCGGCCCGAGATCGTCCAGGAACACCGGGACGTGGAAGTGGGTCCGCCACTCGCGTCGCCCGCCCGGCGCGGCTCGCCACGCCCCGATCGCGTCGCGCAGGTTGAGGAACGCCGTGACCTTGCCGTCGCGGCGTTCCGACGTCTGGCTGAGGTAGATCGTCCGGGTGAACCGCTCCAGCTCGCGCACGCTCTCCTCGGTCACCTCGGGCACCCACAGCGCGGCCGCCGCCTGGAGCTTGAAGATCGGCACGCCGTGCTCGGCCAGCAGGTCCAGCGACGCCGGAATGTCGTCGAACTCCACCGACTGGTGGCCGACGTCCAGCACCACACCGAGGTACCGGCGCAGCGCGCCGTACGCCTCGGCCAACGGAACACCGGCCAGCCGCGCCAGGTCCGCCGCCCCCTGCCGGGAGTACAGGCGGGTGCGGAAGTATGTCGTGGCCTGCTCGATCGTCGCCAGGTAGCAGAACGGTTCCGGTTCGACGGCCAGCTTCACCCGCCGGCCGGTGCGCCGCTCCACGTCCACCAGGTGGGCGACCACCCGTAGCACATTGTGGGTGAAGAGGTCCACATAGGACTCATCGGCGACGTCGGGCCGGAACGCCAGCGGCATCGTCTGGATGGACGGCTCCACGTCCGGCCCGCTGATGTCGGCCAGGATGTCCGCGACCCTGGTGGTGTACTCGACCCGCGACTCGGTCGTCCAGTCCGGCTGGTAAACCCGTTCCATCACCGGGCCGCCCTTGAACGAGCCCTGTGGGAACGCGTTGACGGTGTAGACGTACAGGTCCTCGGCGGCCAGGAACTCACGCAGCTCCGCCCGGCTGGCCGGCGAGGCGGCCAGCCGCGCGGCCGACTCACCGGACACGCGTAGCGACACCCCGAACGGCGCGTCCGGGCACACCCGCCGCTTCACCAGGGGCAGGTAGGTGGCGAGACTGGCGCTCATCTGGTCCCAGTCGTCGCCGGGGTGCACGAGCGTCGAGTAGGACAGGTGGCCGAGATCGTCGCCGAGAAACATGGCACTCCTGGTGTCAGTCGCCATCCAGACGTTTTCGATGTAGCGGTCCCTTTCGTTTCGTCGCAGTGAACAGTCGAGTGGGCTCCTACGTCAAGACTTCCGTGGGTCCAGCCTGGAATTTCTGGGAACCCGTTGACTCCTGGGCCGCAGGGCAGTTCACTATCGCTGTACAGGCCGTTGAACACCGACGGACCCGGCCGGCCACCACGGGAGCTGAGGATGCGCGCCGCCGTCTACCACAGCAAGCACGACATTCGCGTCGAACAGGTGGCGGAGCCCGGCCCGCTCGGGCCTGGCCAGGTGCGGCTGCGGCCGTCCGTGTGCGGGATCTGCGGTACCGACCTGCACGAGTACGCAGCAGGCCCGATCGTCATCCCGACGGCGCCGCACCCGCTGTCCGGCGCGTCCGCCCCGCAGATCCTCGGCCACGAGTTCGCCGGCCAGGTGCTGGAGGTCGGCGAGGGCGTCACCGACGTGGCGGTGGGCGACCGTGTCGCCGTCATGCCGCTGGTCTACTGCGGACAGTGCTACTACTGCCGGCGCGGCCTCAACCACCTGTGCGCCACGATGGCGTGCACGGGCCTGAGCTGGTCCGGTGGTGGCATCAGCGAACAGGTCGTCGTGCCTGCCTACCAGGTCAGCAGGCTGCCCGACCAGGTCAGCGACGTTCAGGGCGCGCTGGTCGAACCGGCGGCGGTGGCCGCGTACGGGGTGGACCGTACCGGCCTGCGGCCGGGCGACACCGTCCTGGTCACCGGCGCCGGGCCGATCGGCGCCCTGGCCGCGCTGTACGCACACGCCGCCGGAGCGGCGCGGGTGATCGTCAGCGAGCCGAACCCCAAGCGCAGGGCGCTGGTCGAGGCGTTCGGCGTGGCCATCGTGCTGGACCCGCTCACCGACGGCGTCCCGGCTGCCGTGCGTGACCTGACCAGCGGTGTGGGCGTGGACGTCGCGGCGGAGTGCTCCGGTTCCCAGGGCGGCCTCACCACGGCACTGGACAGCCTGCGCGCCCACGGCACGGCCACCCAGGTCGGGCTGCACGTGCGGCCCGCGACGATCGACCCGATGGCGCTGTCCAACAAGGACCTGTCGCTGGTGGGCACGTGGTGCTACCCGGTGTACGACTTCCCCCGGATCATCGCCCTGATCGGCACCGGCCGCTATCCCGTGCAGCAGGTGCTCACTGAGGTCATCCCGGTCGCCGACATCGTCCCGAAGGGTTTCGAACGGCTGCTCGACCCGGACGGTGACGCGCAGAAGGTCCTGGTCCAGGTCGGATCGTAGAGGCACAGGGAGGCACGATCATGGGCGGCGCGACCGCGACGTACGGCACGAACGCCGTGGACTGGGAGCAGCGGGTCGACCTGGACCGGCTGCGCGACGACCGGGTGCGGCGGCTGCGCGAGCAGCTGGACAAGTCCGAGCTCGGCGCGGTGCTGGCCTTCGACTTCGCCAACATCCGCTACCTGACCGCCACCCACATCGGCACGTGGGCGATCGACAAGCTGATCCGCTTCTCGTTGCTGGTCCGGGGCGGCGAGCCGATCGTGTGGGACTTCGGTTCGGCGGCCCGCCACCACCAGCTGTACGCGCCGTGGCTGGACTACTCCGACGCGCGGCCGGACGACCCGCACGCACCGCACCACGGCGCGAACGGCAGCCGCAACCCGTCCGGCGCCCGTGCCGGCATCTCCACGCTGCGCGGCGCGTTCCACCCGGACGCCGGCATCGCCACCGAGGTGGCCCGCAAGGTTCGCCACGAACTGGACCTGTACGGGCTGGCCGACCAGCCGGTCGGCGTGGACGTGATCGAGATGCCGGTGCTGGCCGCGTTGCAG
>DATEPR010000493.1:0-7647 GCA_035273045.1 Pseudonocardiaceae bacterium
GCCGCTCGTGCTCAAGCAGCTCGGCCTGCAGGACGTCGAGCAGACCGGCAACTGCCGGCCGGCCGCGGCCAGCGCGCCCGGCGGCACGGTCGCCAAGGCCTGCTGGGCCGGCGCCACGGCGCAGATCTACCTCAACCTCAACGGCCGTGACCCCGACGGCGTGCTCGACCCGGCCGACTACCGGGCGACGGTGGACCGGATCGTGGCGGCCTACCAGAACCTGAAGGACCCGGCCACCGGCAAGCCGGTGGTGGAGAAGGTGCTGACCAAGGCGCAGCTCGCCGACGTCGACGGCAGCGACTCGCTCAACCCGACCCGCTCCGGTGACGTCGTCGTGGTCACCAGGGTGCCGTACGAGTTCGACGGCAACACGGTGGGCACGCTGGTGGCGCCGTCGCTGTTCTTCGGCCAGCACGGCTACCTGCCGGACGACGTCGATCTGAAGCACGACATCAACATGCACGCGACGTTCGTCGCCGCCGGACCGGACATCGTGCGCGCGCCCGAGGTCCGTGGCGTGCGCGCGGTCGACCTGGCCCCGACGCTGGCCGTGCTGGGCGGGTTCAACCCGCCGTTGCAGACCCAGGGCCGCGTGCTGACGTCGATCCTGCGGGGCGGCGACCGGTTCACCACCGGGCAGTTGCTGGCCGTCAACGACGTGCACGGCAACCTGACCGACGACGGGCTCACCTACTCCGACCCGTACACCGGCGTGCGGGACGTGGCCGGTGGCCTGGCCACGCTGACCACCGACCTGAAGCAGGCGAAGGCGACCGACCCACATGACACGGTGACGGTCGAGGCGGGCGACCTGGTGGGTGCCAGCCCGCCCGCGTCCGGCCTGTTGCGGGACAAGCCGGTCCTGGACGCGGCCAACGCCATGGGCATCGACGTCGGGACGCTGGGCAACCACGAGTTCGACCGGGGCGTCACCGAGATGCTGCGGCAGATCGACGGCGGTCAGTCCACTGTGGACCCATCGATCACGTTCGACAAGTTGGCCTTCCCGCTCGCGGACGCCAACGTGATCAGTGACGCGACCGGCCGGCCGCTGGTCCAGCCGTACGTCATCAAGCAGGTCGGCGGGGTGCCGGTGGCGTTCATCGGCGCCACCACGATCACGACGCCGTCGATCGTCACCACCGGCGGCACCACCGGCGTGCACTTCGTCGACGAGGCCACCGCGATCAACGGTGTCGTCGCGAACCTGGAGCACGCCGGGATCCACGCCTTCGTGGCCGTCGTGCACGAGGGCGGCAACCAGTCGGCCTTCCCGGTCGGCACGGTCAACGGGCGGATCAACGACATCGCGGCGCACCTCGACCCGGCCGTGTCGGTGCTGATCAGCGGGCACAGCCACACCGTGATCGACACCCGGGTGAACAACACCCTGGTGGTGCAGGCGTCGTCGTTCGGGCGCGCCTTCGACGACGTGCACCTGCTGCTGGACCAGCGGGCGCGGACGATCGCGGCGAGCTGGGCGTCGATCCAGCCGGTGTGGGAGAACACGATCCCGCTGTCCACCGACCCGGCGGCGCCCGCGGTGCCGCAGGACCCGGACGTGAAGGCGATCGTGGCCGCGGCGCTGGCCGCGACCAACCCGATCACCCAGCGGGTGGTCAACACGGCGGCGGCCGACGTGCCGTTCCAGGGTGACGGCGGCGCCACGCCGGCCGGTGAGTCGCCGGCCGGTGACCTCGTCGCCGACGCCCAGCGGTCGTTCGCCAAGACGCAGCTCGCGTTCGTCAACACCGGCAGCGTCCGGGCGGGCCTGCACGCCGGTCCGGTCACCTTCGGCGACCTGTTCACCATGCAGCCGTTCCAGGACGACGTGGTGGACACGTTCACGCTGACCGGCGCGCAGGTGTGGGCGCTGCTGAACCAGCAGTTGGCCGCCGGCACGGGTGGCATCATGCAGGTCTCCGGCCTGCACTTCACCTATGCTGGAAAGCAGGGCTCGGGCTCCGTCACCGGGGTCTGGCTCGGCCCGGCCGGGGACGACTCGACGCCGATCCCGAACGACACCAGCCAGACCTACACCGGCACGGCCAACTCGTTCATGGTCGGCGGCGGTGACGGGTTCACCGTGCTGGAGGGCGCGGGCGACATCGTGCAGACGGCGGACGCCGAACTGGTGCCGCTCGTCGACTACGTCAGCTCACTGCCCAACCCGTTCACGTACTCGACCGACGGTCGCATCGCGACCAGCGGCTGACCAGTGACGGCGGGGCCACCGGCGACCGGTGGCCCCGCCATACTGGTGCCGACGAACCGTGCCTGCCGAGGGGATCATCGTGGCGAACGGCGACCTGCCAGCGAGTGTGGACATCAACCGGCCGAACGCGGCCCGCGCCTACGACTACTTCCTCGGCGGTGACCACAACTTCGTCGCGGACCGCGAGTTCGCCGAGCAGGTCCTGGCGATCGCGCCGAGCGTGCCGGCGGTGACCAGGCTGAACCGGACGTTCCTGCGGCGTGTCGTCCTGTACTTCCTGGACCAGGGTATCCGCCAGTTCCTCGACCTCGGCTCGGGCATCCCGACCGTGGGCAACACCCACCAGGTCGCCGAGGAGGTCGGCACGCCGGTCAACGTGGTCTACGTCGACCGCGAGCCCGTGGCCTACTACCACGCGCAGAGCATGTTGGCGCCCACCGAGACGGCGACCATCGTGCAGGCCGACATGCGGGACCTGCCCGCGGTGCTGGACCATCCGGACACCCGCCGGCTGCTGGACTTCACCCAGCCGGTCGGGCTGCTCGTCGTCGGCGTGCTGCTGTACCTGCCCGACCCGGAACCGGCCACGCTGATCCGCGCCTACCGCGAACGGCTGGCGCCCGGCAGCCTGGTCGCGGTCAGCACGTTGACCGACGAGCACGCCAGCCCGGAACTGCGGGCCGAGGTGGACCGGCTGCGCGTCGCGTACGAGCAGGCCGGCGAACCGGTCTACGCCCGCGACCACAGCGAGATCCTGACCTGGTTCGACGGCATGGACCTGGTCGAGCCCGGACTGGTCACGCTGCCCGAGTGGCACAACGCCGACCCGGAGGAACTGGACGACGTGGCCCGGCCGCTGGGCTACGGCGCCGTCGCGCGGGTCCGCTGACCGGTCATCCGGCCGGCACCGGTTCGGGAGCGGGCGGGCCGACGTAGCGGGCCAGCGGCCGGAAGATCTTGGTGCCGGTGGCCTGTTCCAGCACCTGCGCGGTCCAGCCGACGACCCGGGACACGGCGAACGTCGGCGTGAACATCGACCGGGGAATGCCGCACTGCTCCATCACGACGCCGGCGTAGAACTCGACGTTCGTGTACAACTCGCGGCCGGGTTTGAGTTCGGCCAGGGCCCGGACGACCTCGTTCTCCACCCGCACCGCGAAGTCGATCAGCGGCCCGCCGAGTGCCGTCCCGATCTCGCGCAGCATCCGCGCCCGAGGGTCCTCGGTCCGGTAGACGGGATGCCCGAAGCCCATGATGCGGTCACCGGCCGCGATCTTGGCGCGCACCCACTCGCGGACCCGGTCCGGTGAGCCGATCTCGTCCAGCGCGTCCAGCGCCCGGTCCGGGGCGCCGCCGTGCAACGGGCCGGTGAACGTGCCGATGGCGCCGCAGATCGCCGACGCCACGTCGGCCCCCGCGGACGCGACCACCCTGGCGGTGAACGTCGAGGCGTTGAAGCCGTGGTCGATGGTGCAGATCAGGTAGCGGTTGATCGCCGCCTCGTGTTCCGGCGCCGGTTCGTCGCCGGTCAGCATCCACAGCCAGTTCGCCGCGGTCGACAGGTCGGCACGCGGTTCGATCACCTCACGGCCGGTCCGGATCCGGTGCAGCGCGGCCAGAATGGCGGGCGTGGCCGCCGCGATCGTGATCGCGTTCGCGCGCAGCGTCGCCCGGTCCGCACCCCAGGACGCCGGGAACCGGGCGCCCAGCAGGGACAGCGCCGTGCGCAGCCCGGCGAGCATCCCGCGGTCGGCGCCGGCGGCGGCGATCACCGGCAGCATGTCCCGCAGCTCCGGTGGCACCGGCCGGTGCGCAGCGATCTCCGCCCGGAACGCCGTCAGTTCGGCGGGATCGGGCAGGCGCCCGTCGAACATCAGGTACCAGACCTCTTCGAAGGTGCGCTTGGCGGCCAGCTCGATCGCCGAGTACTGGCGGAAGTGGTAGAAGCCGGCCTCGCCCTGCACGTCGCCCAGTTCGGTGTCGGCGACGATCACGTTCTTCAGGCCCGGTGGGGCGATCAGTGATTCGCGCATGGCGTCATAGTCTGTCTAACATTGATGGCCGTCAACGTTGACGGAATCAATGGGTACTGGTGCTCCCGGAGGCGATCGCACATGCCGCGTACCCCGGCCACGACCTCGATCGACGGCCGCGAACACCTGACCAGCGCGCAGGTCGCGCGCTATCTCGGGGTGCGGCTGGAGACGGTCTACGCCTACGTGAGCCGGGGCGTGCTGCACCGCGTCCGGCTGCCCGGCAGCCGGGAGAGTTACTTCGCTCTCACCGAGGTGCGGGCGCTGACCGGCGGCGGCCTGCGCCGGCAACGCAGGCGACCGGGCCTGGCCGACACCATCCAGACCTCGATCACCCTGCTCGACCACGACCAGCTGTACTTCCGCGGCCGGCTGGCCACCGAACTGGCCGACACGCACGACTTCGCCCAGGTGTGCGCGCTGCTGTGGCAGTCGGGACCGGTGCGGTTCACCGTGGACCCGGCCGAAGTCGCCCGGCTACGCGCCGACCTGCCCGCCACGCCCCGCACCCTGGACCGGCTCAGGATCGCGGTGACCCTGGCCGGAGCCGGTGACCCTGGCCGGCACGACCTGGCGCCCGAGTCGGTCGTCCGAGCCGCGACCAGGGCGATCGGGCTGGCCGTGGCGACCCTGCCCGGCGCGACGTCCGGCGAGCCCGCCGACCGACTTGCCGACCACCTGGGTGCGTCCGGCGCGCAGGCGCGTGCCCTCATCGGCAGTGTCCTGGTGCTGCTCGCCGACCACGACATCGCCCTGTCCACTACGGCGGCGCGGGTCACCGCGAGCGTGCGCGGCGACCCCTACGCCGTACTCACCGCCGGACTGTCCGCATCGGACAGTCCATACCACGGATCGGCGTCGGTGGCGGCGCACCGGTTGCTCAGCGCGGCGCGCGCCGACCCGCAGCGCACCCTCGGCGAGTGCCTGGCCGGCCGGTCCGCGCCACCCGGCTTCGGCCATCTCGTCTACCAGCACGCCGATCCGCGCGCCGGCTACCTGCTCCGGCGGCTGCCCGACGGCCCGCACACCATGCTGGTCACGGAACTGGGGGAGCGGCGCGGCTGGTTCCCCAACGCCGACCTGGCCCTCGCCGCCCTCGCGATGACCTACGGCCTGCCGGAAACCAGCGGCGAACTCCTGTTCACGGTCAGCCGGATGGCCGGCTGGATCGCGCACGCGCTGGAGGAGTACCAGGCCGAACCGCTGCGGTTCCGGCTGCGCGGCGTCTACACCGGCATCCGCCCCGGCCGCCGAACCTGAACCGCCGCCGTCGGTGCCCGGCGATACCGTCGGGGTCATGTCCAGTAGACCGAGGTACCCGACCGACCACGAACCGCGGGTCGACGTGCGGCCGGCGATGGGCCGATTCGACGACTTCGCCACCGTGGTCGGCACCCAGCGGCCGGATGCGGCTGGCTGCTGGTGCATGGCCTACCGGGACAGCCGCGTGTCCAACACCGGGCGGCCGGAGTACATGCGCGCGGAGTGCGCGAGCGAGCCGGGGCCGGGCGTGCTGGTGTACGTCGACGACGTCGTGGCGGGATGGTGTTCCATCGCGCCACGCACCAGCTACCGGCGGCTGCTGCACTCGCGGACCATCCCGATCCTGGACGACCGGGACGCCTGGGTCGCCGTGTGTTTCGTCGTCCGCCCGGGATACCGCAAGCACGGGTTGATGCGCCGGCTGCTGGCCGGGGCGGTGGACCACGCGCGGGCGCACGGTGCCGAGGTGATCGAGGGGTATCCGGTGGAGGTCGGCGGCGGCCGGGTCGACGTCATCTCCGGTTACGTCGGCACCGTCGAGCTGTTCGAGGATGCCGGATTCGACCGTGCGGCGCCAACTACCGGTCGTAGCGGCGGCCGGCCGCGGTGGGTGATGCGGAAGACGTTGCGGTGACTCCCGGCCGTCGGGCGGCCCGGAGCGAAGTCAGTGTCGTCACCGCGAACACGGCCACCACGACGGCGAGCGAGATCGGCGCGGAGATCTCCGGCACCGCGGGCCACACGCCGTGCAGGTAGTGCAGCGCCAGTTTCCCGCCGATGAAGCCGAGCACGACGGCGAGCCCGTGGTGCAGGTGCACCAGGCGGTCCCGCAGGCCGATCAGCAGGAAGTACAGCGGCCGCAGGCCCAGTAGCGCGAACACGTTGGCGCACAACACCAGGTACGTGTTCTGCGTGATGCCGAGGATCGCCGGGATCGAGTCCAGCCCGAACACGGCGTCGACGGACAGTATCGCGATCACCGGCAGCGCGAGCACGGTCAACGCGAACCGGCCGTCCCGCCGCACCACGAGCCGGCCGGTGTCGTCGTCCACCACCGGCAGGTGCCGCCGCGCCCAGCGCGGCACGCGACCGTTCCGCGCGTCGGGGACGTCGCCGTGCGACCGCACCAGCCGCACCGCCGCGACGACCAGGAACGCGCCGAACACCAGGAACAGGAACGAGAACCGCTGGACGGCCTGGACGCCGACGAGGATCAGCACCGCGCGCATCGCGAGCGCGCCGACGATGCCCACCGACAGCACCTTGGCCTGCGACCGTTCCGGCACCGCGAACCCGGCCAGCACCACGGCGAACACGAAGATGTTGTCCACCGACAGCGACTTCTCCACCGCGAATCCGGTGACGTACTCGACGGCCGGGGTCGGTCCGGCCACGACGAACACGCCGACGCCGAACAGCAGCGCGAGCCCCACATAGGCCGCCGACCACAGCACGGCCACACGGAACGTGACGTGCTCGGTGTCCTTCATGCGGCGCAGGTCGACCGTGATGAGGGCGGCGAACCCCGCCAGGGTGACCAGCCAGACCCACCACGCGACCGTCATCGTTCCCTCCGCTGTCGGATGCGCTCCCGCCATGCCAGAGTTACGCAATGAACGCGCGACGGCACCAGCGACGACAGCCGAAATCGGGCGTCGAGTCTGCCGACGTTCGGCAAGCGGAGGTGGCGTCGGCCGCCGCCGAGGACGCGGGCCGGCTCGATCCCACCCTGCTCGGCGACTTCCTCGACCGGCTGGTCGACGCCCAGCGGGCGCCCACGTGGGACCAGCACCAGCAGTCCGCCTTCGAAGCCCTCGGCGCCCGTGCGGTGGAGCAGGGGGCGAGCCTGGCCGACGTGGTCGACCTCTACCTGTCGGCGGCCTGGCGGGTGTGGCCCACCCTGCCCGCGGTCGGCGCGAGCGACGCGGACACCGTCCGCGCGGCCGGTTCCGCGGTGCTGCACGTGGTGGACGACGCGGTCGCCGCCGTGGCCACCGGGTTCACGTCGGCCCGGCGCGCCATCGTCCGGCGCGAGGAGTCGCTGCGCCGGGAGTTCGTCGACGACCTGCTGTCCGGGACCGCCGACCCGGCCGGCCTGCTGGTCCGCGCGGACGGGTACGGCCTGAACCTGGCGGG
>DATEPR010000494.1:0-11806 GCA_035273045.1 Pseudonocardiaceae bacterium
GCCGGGGAAGCGGTGGATCAGCGGTGATCCCCTTCGGAGATCAGCTCGCGGTGCAGGACCTGGAGGTCGTCACACGGCTCCACGCCCAGCTCGCCGGCCAGCCGTGACCGGAGTGTGCGGTAGACGGCCATCGCGTCCGAGCGCCGTCCGCTGCGGCCGAGCACGCGCATCAGCTGGCCGTGCAGGCCCTCGTCCAGCGGGTTGGTGCTGACCAGGAACTTCAGCTCACCGATCAGCTCACGGTGGTTGCCGGCCTCGATCTCGGCCTGGATGCGCAGGTGGTGGGCCGCCCTGCGCTGCTCCTGCAGGTCGACGGCGTACGCGGTGAGCAGCGCGCCGCACTGCACGTTCGCCAGCGCCGGTCCGGTCCACAGCCCCAGTGCGGACCGGAACGACTGGGCGGCGTCGTCGTAGCGGTCGGCGGCCATCGCGTCCCTGCCCTCCCGGCACAGGTGCTGGAAGTCGGTGACGTCCAGCTGGGCCGGGTCGATGTTGAACACGTAGCCGGGCGACCGGGTGACCAGCAGGGTCTCGCTGTGTGCCGCGAGACCGTTGCGCTCGATGCACTTGCGCAACTGGTAGACGTAGGTCTGCATGGTGGTGCGGACGCTGCGCGGCGGCTCGTCCGCCCACAGTTCCTGGATGATCGAGTCGACGTGCACGACCTTGCCCGGACTCATCAGCAGCATGGCCAGCAGTTGCAGGATCTTCGGCGCGGACGGCGCGTGGTTCACGCCGTTCTTGAGCACCTCCAGTGGCCCCAGGAGGGTGAACGCCACGTCGTCCGTTGACTCGTCGCGCTGCCCACCGAGCGCTTCGTGATCAGGTCCGTCCCGGACCGCCAGTTCGGATGACATCGAATGGCGCCTTCCCGTGTCCCCGCGACTCGTCGGAAGAAAAGCGGTCGCCCGCACGCCAAACCATGACAGATCGGCCCCGTGTCCGGCAGTGACACCGACACCGGCCCACCGTGCGTGCGTCACACCGGACCGTGAACAACACATATCGGGGCGGTGAGCGCGGCACTGGCCGGCACACATTGTCGTTGGCGACGATTGCACCGTCCCCACTCCGGTATTGCCAACTTTGTGGTCGCCGTTTCCCCCACCGCATTCGGCCGGCACCCCCGCGCCGCCGATTCCGCTGGTCCCCGCCCCGCCGGCCCGATCGCCGTCGCCCGCCCGTGCTCGTTTCTCGACCTGGTTTCGACTTCGGTTCGAGGCGCTGACCCCATGCTGGCCGTTGGATCAGACCCACGGCAGAGCATGGAGTTGCGATGGGGACGAATCCTTACTGTGTCGGCCGCTGCCAGTTCACGGGCGGCTCGCTGGCCACGGACGCCGACGTGCTCACGTGCGCGTGGTGCCGGGCCGGGCTGCGCAGGGACCTGCGCGCGCTCGCGGAGCTCTACGACCGGGACGCCGACCGCGCGGCCGGCCGGGCACCGGCGCCCGCGGTGCTCTACCTCGTCCTGGTCGCGGTGCTCGCGTCCTGGTGCCAGCGCGTCACCGGCGACGGTGAACCGGCTCCCACCCGCGAGATCGGGCCGCTGATCGGCTTCCTGGTCGCCCGGCTGGACCGGCTGATGGCCCTGCCCGAGGCGGGCGAGATCCCCGAGCTGATCACCGCCGCCGGCCGGGCGCGCCATCCCAATCCGATGCGCCGCATCTCCTACGGCCGGTGCCGCTGGCCCGGCTGCGACCGAACGGTGTTCGCGACGGTGCGCGCCGGGGTCGCCAACGACCCTCCCCGAGCCAGTTGCGCCGCGGGCCACGTGTGGCCGTCCCGTCCTGGCGCGACACACCGATTCGTCACCACGTGACACCAGGAGCCAGCATGTTGACGGCTGTACAGAAGGCGATCGCGTCGATCCACCAGCGGTACGACACTCCACTCACGCTGGGCGAGCTGGCCGCGGAAGTGTATGTCAGCCCGTTCCACTTCTCCCGCATGTTCGCGCGGGTCACCGGCGTCACCCCGGGCAGGTACCTGACCGCGGTGCGCCTGTTCGAGGCGAAACGGCTGCTGCTCACCACGTCGCTCACCGTCTCGGACATCGTGTGCAGCGTCGGCTACAGCAGCGTCGGCACGTTCACCAGCCGGTTCACCCGAGGGGTCGGCATGACGCCGACCCAGTACCGGGGACCCGAGGTGGCCGAGCTGCTGGTCGCCGCGTCGCCGGACTTCCACCGCATCCCGGCGTTCGACGCGATGCGCGCCGCCGGCGTCAACTGTGCCGCGCCGCAGTACGACGGCGGTGCGCTGGTCGGCCAGATCGAGATGCCGGACGACCGGGAGTGGCACACGCTGGTCGGCGTCTTCGCCGACCCGATCCCGCAGCGCGGGCCGGTCGCGTTCAGCGCGCTGGAGGCCGCCACGTCCGGCGAGCTGATCGTCAACAACATCCCGCAGGGCCGCTGGGTGGTGATCGCGGCCGCCCAGGCCGTCGACGACGACTCGCCGGACGGCTTCGCCATCGGGATCGTGCGCACCCCGGTGGTGGTCACGCACGACGAGACCGCGGGCGTCAACATCCGGCTGCGCGCGTTGCGGCCGACCGATCCGCCGATCGCCATCACGCTCGCCACCACCGGTTCCGCGCTGGGCACCAGCAACGTGGTGCCGCTGCGGGCGGTGCGTGAGGCCGCCTGACCGGCAACCGCACCATGGGAGACGGCGGGTCGCCGCCGAATTCCCGCCGACCGGGCAGAAATGGAGAAGGCCACCGGCAGAATGGGAGAAGCGTCCGCGCTGGTAGCTGGGGCATCCTTGTCCCAACACTGTTTCCTGGAATCCATTTCTTGGTACCACACCATCACTGTTGGGCAGGATATCGAGCCGGCATATTGGAGTACCGTGGTATGAGCGCGCGAATTTCGATCGTTGGCATTGGCCTCCGTTATCCTGATGCCACTTCTCCGGACGAACTCTGGGAGAACGTGCTGGCCGGACGTCGGGCATTCCGCCGGCTCCCCGACGAGCGCATGAACCACGACGACTACTGGTCGGCGGACCCGCAGGCGCCGGACCGCTTCTACGCCCGCAAGGCCGCCGTGCTGCGGGACTACGAGTTCGACCGGGTCGCCCACAAGATCGCGGGCAGCACCTACCGGTCGACCGACCTGACGCACTGGCTGGCCCTGGACGTGGCGTCCCGGGCGCTGGCCGACGCCGGCTTCGCCGGCGGCGCGGGCCTGCCCAGGCGGACCACCGGCGTCGTCATCGGCAACAGCCTCACCGGTGAGTTCTCCCGGGCGAACATCATGCGGCTGCGCTGGCCGTACGTCCGCCGCACGGTCGCCGCGGCACTGGCCGCGAAGAACTGGTCCGACGACGAGACCGCCGCCTTCCTGCAGGACCTGGAAGTCCAGTACAAGGCGCCGTTCCCCGGCATCGACGAGGACACGCTGGCCGGCGGCCTGGCCAACACCATCGCCGGCCGCATCTGCAACTACTACGACCTCGCCGGTGGCGGGTTCACAGTGGACGGTGCGTGCTCGTCGTCGTTGCTGGCGATCGTCACCGCGGCCAACGCCCTGTCCGACCACGATCTCGACGTCGCCCTCGCCGGCGGCGTCGACCTGTCGATCGACCCGTTCGAGGTGATCGGCTTCGCCAAGACCGGCGCCCTGGCCAAGGGCGAGATGAAGGTCTACGACAAGGACTCCAACGGTTTCTGGCCGGGCGAGGGCTCCGGCGTGCTGGTGCTGATGCGCGAGGACGACGCCCTGGCCCGCGGCCTGCGGATCTACGCCACCATCACCGGTTGGGGCGTCTCCTCCGACGGCAAGGGCGGCATCACCCGGCCCGAGGCGGCCGGCCACCAGTTGGCGCTGGAACGCGCCTACGGCCGCGCCGGCTACGGCGTCGAGACCGTCTCCTACTTCGAGGGCCACGGCACCGGCACCGCCGTCGGCGACGAGACCGAACTCCAGGCTCTGGGCGGCGCCCGCCGGGCCGCCGCCCCCACGGCCGCGCCGGCCGCGCTGAGCACGCTCAAGGGCAACATCGGCCACACCAAGGCGGCCGCCGGGGTCGCCGGCCTGATCAAGGCCACGCTCGCGGTCCACCACCAGGTGATCCCACCGGCCACCGGCCACCACGACCCGCACCCGCTGCTCGCCGCCGCCGACGCGGCCCTGTTCGTGCCGCGGGACGCCGCCACCTGGCCGGCCGACCAGGTCGTCCGGGCCGGCGTGTCCGCGATGGGCTTCGGCGGCGTCAACACACACATCGCCATCGAGGCCGCTCCCGGGCAGCCGCGCCGCGAGCGGATCGACGACCGCACCCGCACGCTGGTCGCCGGCCGCCAGGACGCCGAACTGCTGCTGCTGGACGCCGCGGACACCGCGGAACTGCGCGGCACGGTGACGAAACTGGCCGAGCTGGCCGAGAAGCTGTCCATGGCCGAGGTGACCGACCTGGCCGGCACGCTGGCCGGCCGGCTGACCGGCAAGCCGGTGCGCGCCGCCCTGGTCGTCACCACGCCGGAGGACGCGCAGCGCAAGCTGACCAACCTGCTCAGCCTGCTGGGCAGCGGCGCCAAGTCGGTGTTCGCCGCGGCCGACGGCATCTTCGCCGACATCCGGCGCACCGCGCCGGCGATCGGCTTCCTGTTCCCCGGCCAGGGTTCCGGCCGGGGCGCGGTCGGCGCCATCCGCCGCCGGTTCGCCGCGGCCGAGGACGTGTTCACGCTGGCCGGCCTGCCCAGCGGTGGCGACCAGGTCGCCACCGAGGTGGCGCAGCCCAGGATCGTCACCGGCTCCCTGGCCGCCCTGCGGGTGCTGCGCGGCCTGGGCATCGACGCGGACATCGCCACCGGGCACAGCCTCGGCGAGCTGACCGCGCTGCACTGGGCCGGTGCCATGGACGAGCAGCAGGTGCTGAAGCTGGCCGCCGTGCGCGGCCAGGTCATGGCGAACGCCAGCAGCGGCGGCGGTGCCATGGCCGGCCTGGCCGCCGGCCCGAGCCAGGTCGAGGAGCTGACGCAGGGCGAGGACGTGGTCGTCGCCGGCTACAACGCTCCGCAGCAGACAGTGATCTCCGGCCCGGCGGACGCGGTGGACCGGGTGTGCGCGAAGGCACGGGAGGCCGGTGTCACCGCCACCCGGATCAACGTGTCGCACGCCTTCCACTCGCCGGCCGTGGAACCGGCCGCGGCCGCGTTCACCGAGCGGCTGGCCGAGTTCCGGTTCGACCGGCTCACCCGGCCCGTCGTCTCCACCCTGACCGGTGACGTGCTGCACGCCGCGGAGAACCTGGCCGAACTGCTGCGCGACCAGATCCCGCAGCCGGTCCGGTTCCGCGAGGCCGCGGCCAAGGTCGCCGAGAAGAGCGACCTGGTCATCGAGGTCGGACCGGGCAGGGTGCTGTCCAACCTGTTCACCGAGATCGCGCCGGACACGCCCGTCGTCGCCGTGGACACCGACCACAAGTCGATCGCCGCGTTGCTGCGCGTGGTGGGCGCGGCCTTCGCCCTCGGCGCGCCGGTGGACGTGCCCGCGCTGTTCGCCGACCGGCTGCACCGGCCGCTGGACCTGGACGCCGAACCGGCCTTCCTGGCCAGCCCGTGCGAAGCCGCACCGGCCATCGACGCCGACCTCGCCCACCTCCAGGGCGACGCCGTCGCGACCGCGGGGGGTGCCGCCCCTCACCGCCCCGCGGTCGCGACCACACCCGAGGCCGGCGGCAGTTCCACCCTGGACCTGCTGCGCAAGCTCATGGCGGAACGGGTCGAACTGCCGCTGGCGGCGGTCACCGCGGACTCGCACCCGCTGGACGACCTGCACCTGAGCTCCATCACGGTGGGCCAGATCGTCAACGAGGTGACCCGCGCCCTCGGCCGCCCGGCACTGGCCGGCATGCCCAACTTCGCCACCGTCGACCTGGGCGAACTGGCCGAGATGATCGACGAACTCGCCGACACCGCGCAGCCGAAGGACGCCGAGAAGGGCGAGGTCGCCGGTGTGGCGCCGTGGGTCCGGCCGTTCGCGGTCGGCCGCGTCGCGGCACCCCGGCCGCCCGCGGACATCGGCAGCGTGGCCAGCGTGGCCGACGCCGCCACCTGGTCGGTGTTCGCGCCGGCCGGTCACCCGCTGGCCGAGCCGCTGCGGGAGGCGCTGTCCCGGTCCGGTGTCGGTCCCGGCGTGCTGCTGTGCCTGCCGGCCGACTGCGACGAGTCGCACATCGGGCTGTTCCTGGACGCCGGCCGGCTGGTCCTGGGCGCGCCCAACGGCACCCGGTTCGTCGTCGTCCAGCACGGCCTGGGCGCCGCCGGCCTGGCCCGCACGCTGCGGCTGGAGGACCCGTCGGCCAGGACCACGATCGTCGACCTGGCGAACGTGACCCCGACGGCCGCCGCCGACATCGCCGAGGCGGTGCGCATCGTGGTCGCCGAGGTGGCCGCCACGACCGACTTCACCGAGGCGTACTACGCCGCCGACGGCACCCGCACGGTCCCGATGCTGTCCGTCCTTGCCCCGCCGGACGCCCCGCCGGCCGCCACCCTGACCGAGGGTGACGTCCTGCTGGTCACCGGCGGCGGCAAGGGCATCACCGCCGAGTGCGCCCTGGCCATCGCGAAGGACTCCGGCGCCGCACTGGCCCTGCTGGGCCGCAGCGACCCGGCACAGGACACCGAACTGGCCGACAACCTGGCCCGCATGACGGCCGCCGGCGTCCGCTTCCACTACGAGCGCGCCGACGTCACGTCAGCCGACCAGGTGGCGGCCGCGGTGATCGCCTGCCAGTCCGAACTGGGACCGGTCACCGGCGTGCTGCACGGCGCCGGCCGCAACGACCCGGCGGCCCTGTTCAGCCTGACCGAGTCGACGTTCCGGGCCACCGTCGGTCCGAAGATCGGCGGCCTGCGGGCGGTGCTGGACGCGGTCGACCAGGACCGGATCAAGCTGCTGATCACCTTCGGCAGCATCATCGGCCGGGCCGGCCTGCGCGGTGAGGCGCACTACGCCACGGCCAACGACTGGATGTCCGAGCTGACCGTGCGGTTCGGCCAGGACCACCCGAACGCCAGGGTGCTGGCGATGGAGTGGTCGGTCTGGTCGGGCGCCGGCATGGGCGAACGGCTGGGCGTGGTCAGCGCGCTGATGCGGGACGGCATCACGCCGATCTCCACCGAGGCCGGCATCGACATGCTGCGTTCGGTCCTCGCCGACCCGCAGGCCCCGCCGGTGCTGGTGCTGTGCGGCCGCACCTCCGGGCTGCCCACGCTGCCGATGGAACGCCGTGAACTGCCGCTGTCCCGGTTCGTCGACCGCGCGATCGTGCACTACCCGGGCATCGAACTGGTCACCGAGGCCGACCTGTCCGACCCGACCGACCCCTACCTGGGCGACCACCTGCTGGACGGCAGCCTGCTGTTCCCCGCGGTGATCGGCATGGAGGCGATGACCCAGGTCGCGGTGGCGGTGAGCGGGAACACGGCGCCGCCGCTGCTGGAGGACGTGGAGTTCCTGCGGCCGATCGTGGTGCAGCCGGGCGGCTCCACCACCATCCGGCTGGCGGCCCTGGCCAGGGACGCGCGGACCGTCGACGTGGTGCTGCGCAGCGCGGAGACCGGCTTCTCCGCCGACCACTTCCGCGCCCGGCTGCGGTTCCCGCGGCCCGACCTCACGGCGGAACCGGTCACCGGACCGGAACTCCCGGTCGTCCCGGTCGACCCGGTCACCGAGCTGTACGGCACGGTCCTGTTCCAGGGCAAGCGGTTCCAGCGGCTGACCGCGTACCGGCGGGCCAGCGCGCGGCGGGCCGTCGCGGAGATCGCCACCACCGGTGACGCGCCGTGGTTCGCGCCCTTCCTGCCGCAGCAGCGGTTGCTGGCCGACCCGGGCACCCGCGACGCCATGATGCACGCCATCCAGTGCTGCATCCCGGACGCGACACTGCTGCCGCAGGGCATCGAACGCCTCTACCTGGCCCGGCCCGCCGACCAGGCCTGCGAGTACGTGGTGATGGACGCGGTGGAGCGGTTCTCCGACGGCGACAGCTACACGTACGACATCGACGTCACCACGCCGGACGGCGTGCTGGTGGAACGCTGGGAGGGCCTGACCCTGCGGGCGGTCCGCAAGCGCGGCGGCGAGGGACCGTGGACGCCGTCGATGCTCGGCTCCTACCTGGAGCGGTCGCTGGAGCGGGTGCTCGGCGGCAGCCGGTCGGTGATCGTCGAACCCAACCCGTTCGACAGCCCCGTGCACACGGTCGCCGAGCGGCGCGCCCAGACCGAACTGGCGGTGAGCAGGGTGCTGGGCCGGCAGGCCGGCCTGCGGTACCGCCCGGACGGCAAGCCGGAGGCCGACGGGGTCACGGTGTCCGCGTCGCACCAGGCGGATCTCACCCTGGCCGTGGTCGGCTCCGGTGTGCTCACCTGCGACGTCGAGACGGCGTTGGCCCGCACCGACGCCGACTGGGCCGACCTGCTCGGACCGGAACCACTGGCACTGGCCGAACTGCTGGCCGCCGACACCGGGGAACCGGCTCCGGTGGCGCGGACCAGGGTGTGGACCGCCCTGGAATGCGTCCGCAAGACCGGTTCCATGACGCAGGCCCTCACGGTGCACCGGGTGCACCAGGACGGCTGGACGCTGTTGTCCAACGGGGCGGCGCGCATCGCGACATGGGTGACGACCGTCAACGGGCAGCCCCACCCCGTGGTCTTCGCCGTTCTCGCCGGAGAGGAGGACTGACATGTCGGGCTACTACGAAATCCGCCACACGGTCGGATTCGAGGAGACCAACCTGGTGGGCAACGTCTACTACGTCAACTACCTGCGGTGGCAGGGCCGTTGTCGTGAGATGTTTCTCAAGGAGAAGGCACCGGCGGTACTGGACGAGGTACGAGTCGACCTGAAGCTGTTCACGCTCAAGGTGGAGTGCGAGTTCTTCGCCGAGATCACCGCGTTCGACGAGCTGTCGATCCGGATGCGACTGGAGGAGCTGACCCAGACGCAGATCCAGTTCTCCTTCGACTACGTGCAGTTGGTCGGGGACCGGGAGAACCTGGTCGCCAGGGGACGGCAGCGAATCGCCTGCATGCGCGGCGAGAACCAGAACACGTCGCCCACCAGGGTGCCGGAGCAGCTGCGCGAGGCTCTCGCCCCCTACGCCGAGAACGCGCTGGCCGCCGCCCAGACCAGGGGAGCATAGGGTGATCAGGATCAACGGATCCGGCAAGCTGACGCCGGCGAGGTCGGCGACACCGGGACAGCGGCACGAGCCGCTCTCCCCGTCGACCGCGTTGCGTGAGGTCATGGCCCAGTTCGCGACCGGTGTGACGGTGCTGACCGCGGCCGGCGAGGACGGTCACGGCATGACCGCCAACTCGTTCACCTCCGTCTCCCTCGACCCGCCGATGGTGCTGTGCTGCGTGTCCCGTGCGGCACGCATGCACGCGGCCATCACGTCGGCGCAGGCGTTCGCGGTGTCCGTGCTGGGTGCCGACCAGCAGGACGTGGCGCGGTACTTCGCCGACTGGCGGCGGCCACGCGGCATGGCGCAGTTCGACCAGGTCGACTGGACCCCGGGACCGCACACCGGATCCCCGTTGCTGGTCGGCGCGATGGCCTGGCTGGAATGCCGGCTCGCCACCGTCTACGAGGGCGGCGACCACTCGATCTTCCTCGGTGAGGTGCTCGGCTCGAACCGGGGAGCGAACCAGCCGGCGCTGCTGTTCTTCGGCGGCGCCTACCACGACGTCGGCGTCCACCTGCGGGCGACCGCCTGACGAGGCCACAGCAGACAGGAGAGTAGCCATGCACCGAGACCTGACACTGCACACGAACAACGACACCGACCAGGACCACGGCACCGGGTACAGCTACG
The DNA here is from genome assembly GCA_035273045.1 of Pseudonocardiaceae bacterium. Lineage (GTDB taxonomy): Bacteria > Actinomycetota > Actinomycetes > Mycobacteriales > Pseudonocardiaceae > DATEPR01. The sequence goes on from DATEPR010000494.1 coordinate 9,841, forward strand.
ACTACGACTACGACCCGCCGGTCGGTTCGCTGCCCCGGCTCTACCGCGGCGTCGTGTGGAGCGACATCGTCGCCGAGATCAACGCGGAAGAAGAGGCGAGGAAGGCGGCGTGACAGGTCAGGCCGAGCCGGTCGCGTTCGACCCGGCAGGACACCGGCGGGGACAGGTGTCCCCGCGCCGTCCGGTCCCGTCGCACGCCCACGAGCCACACCGGGACGGCGACCCGCCGCCGCCCCCGGTGCCGATGCCCACGCGGTCGATGCGCCGCTCCCGCCACGAGCGGGACACGCTCCGCGGCCACATCCTGGCCGGCCGCCGGGACGCCGTGGACCGGCAGCACAAGCTGGGCAAGTACACCGCTCGGGAACGGCTCGGCCTGTTGCTGGACCCCGACTCGTTCGTCGAGATGGACCTGTACCGGCGGCAGAACGCCGGCCCCAGGTCCGGTGACCGGCCGCACGGCGACGGCGTCGTCGCGGGATCGGGCACCATCGACGGCCGCCGGGTCTTCGTCTACGCCCAGGACTTCACGGTGTCCGGCGGATCGGTCGGCTACGCGCACGCGGCCAAGGTGCAGAAGGTGATGGACCTGGCCATCGCCACCGGGTCACCGCTGATCGGCCTGCTGGACAGCGGCGGCGCCCGCATCCAGGAAGGCGTCATGGCGCTGCACGGTTTCGGCGAGATCTTCCGCCGCAACGTGGCGGCGTCCGGGGTGATCCCGCAGATCAGCGTCATCCTCGGGCCGTGCGCCGGGGGAGCGGCCTACTCGCCCGCGCTGACCGACTTCACGTTCATGGTGCGCAAGACGGCCAAGATGTACCTGACCGGACCGGACGTCGTCGAGGCGGTCAGCGGCGAGCAGGTGTCCCACGAGGAACTGGGCGGCGCCGACATGCACGCCGGCCGCTCCGGTGTCGCCACGATCGTGCACGACGACGAGGAGAGCTGCCTGCAGGACGTGCGGTACCTGGTGTCCATGCTGCCGGGCAACAACCTGGAACGGGCACCCGGTGAGGTGGACCGTGGCGCGACCGTCGACCGCCGGCCCAGGCTGGCCGAGATCGTGCCCGCCGAGCCGAACCGGCCGTACGACATGCGCCAGGTCATCGCGGAAGTGGCCGACGACGGCGACTTCTTCGAACTCCAGGAGACCTGGGCGGCGAACGTGGTCTGCGCGCTGGCCAGGATCGACGGTGCCGTCGTGGGCGTCGTCGGCAACCAGCCGACCGTGCTGGCCGGCGTGCTGGACCGGTTCGCGTCCCAGAAGGCGGCCCGGTTCGTGCGCTTCTGCGACGCCTTCAGCATTCCGCTGGTGACGCTCGTGGACGTGCCGGGGTTCATGCCGGGCACCGAGCAGGAGCACGCCGGCATCATCCGGTACGGCGCCCAGTTGCTGTACGCCTACTGTGAGGCCACCGTGCCCAGGATCCAGGTGATCCTGCGGAAGGCGTACGGCGGGGCGTACATCGTGATGGACTCCCGCTCCATCGGCTGCGACCTGTCCCTGGCGTGGCCGACCAACGAGATCGCCGTCATGGGGGCCGAGGGCGCGGTGAACGTGTTGCACCGCAAGCAACTGGCCGCCGCGGCCGACCCGGCCGCGCTGCGCGCCGAACTGGTCGGCGAGTACCAGGACGAGTACATGCACTCGCAGTACGCGGCCGAACGCGGCCTGGTGGACGACGTGATCGACCCCGCTGACACCCGGGCGGCGATCGCCAGGGGATTGGCCATGCTGCGCGACAAGTACACGGCGGGTCCCGACCGCAAGCACGGGAACATGCCACTGTAGAAGGAAGGTGCTCCAACGATGACCGTCACTCCCCAGATCGCCCAACCGGTGATCCGCGTCCTGCGCGGGGCACCGGACGACGTGGAACTGGCCGCCGTGCTCGCGGTCCTCGCCACGGTGACCGCGGCCGAGCCCGCCCAGCAGGCGCCCATCTCCGGCGGCTGGGGCGAC
>DATEPR010000495.1:0-4983 GCA_035273045.1 Pseudonocardiaceae bacterium
CGCACGCCGAGTTCCGCCGGCTGGGCGCCGCCGACTGGCAGCGGCGCGCCGCCGACCGCATGACGGCCCAGCGCATGTCCACGCGGGTCGCCGACACCATCGGCGAGTCCGACCGGCGGCTGATCGGGCTGATCGCGGCCGGCGCCACCAACCAGCAGGCGGCCGCCGAACTCGGGGTCAGCGAGAAGGCGATCGAGGCCCGGTTGACCCGGCTGTACCGGCGCACCGGCCTGCGGTCGCGGGTGGCGCTGGTGCGTGAGTACGGGGGCGAGCGCTCGGACACCGCGTGAGGCGTTCATGCCGCGTCCGATCCGTGGCCGTGCGCCGAACGGCCGGGCGTGCGGGCGAGGTGGTTGGCCAGCCGCTGCCGTGCCGTGGCCAGCTCGGCCGGCGTGTCGACCCGCAGGGCCCGTTCCAGGCCGTACCGGTCCAGCAGCGGCGGGAACCGGTACTCGCCGGGTGCCGGCCCGGCGAGCATGTTCCGGTCGACCAGGTCCTCCAGCAGCAACTCCACCCGCTCGACCGGCCAGTTCGTCATCGCGGCGATCGCCGCGGCCGTCGGCGGCCGGCCCTCGACCAGCGCCGCCATCCGGAACACCTTGGCCTGCAACTGGTCCAGCTCCGCGTAACCACGGTCGAACAACGGTCGCAAGTGGACGTTCAGTGACCAGTCGCCGTCGTCGTCGGCGAGGTGGTCGGCGTAGTCCGCTATGGACCACTCCGGCCGCCTGGACAGCAGGTCCGCCATCGACAACAGCACACTGGGCACACCGGCCGACGCGGACACCAAGCGCCGCACCGCGTCCGGTTCCCGGTCGCAGCGCCGCCCCCCGACCACCGTCCGGAACAGTTCTCCCGCACTGTCCGGGCGCAGCGGCGGAAGTGCGATCCGCTGCGCGAGTGGTAGCAGCCTGCACCGGTACCGGCTGGTGATCAACACCGTCACGTCCGGATCCAGCGGCAGTTCCGGCCGCACGTCCGTCCCTGGCGTGACGTCGTCGATGATCAGCAGTGCCCCTCCCGCGCGTTCCGCTCTGCGCAGCACCGCGGCACTGTGCTCGGGATCCGCGTCGGCCGGTAGGAAGAAACGACCGCCCGGGAACCGGCCGGTCATCTCCTGGGCCGCCCACACCGCGGTCGCGGTCTTGCCCATGCCGGCGATGCCGTGCAGCACCACGACGGGTGCGTTCCGGCCCACCGGCCTGGTGAGGGCGTCGAACAGTTCGGCCAGCACCCCATCCCGGCCCAACAGCCACGGTTGACGGGGTGGACGACCCAGCTCTGGTTCGGCGGCGGTGGCCGGGCCTGGCCCGACCACCAGCCGAGGCGCGGTCACCGGACCACCGGTGTCGCCGACGAGCAACCGCTGGTGCAGCCGGCGCAGCTCCGCGCCCGGCTCGACGCCGAGATCGGCGACCAGCGTCCGCCGCGCGTCGGCGTACGCGGCCAGCGCGTCCGCGCGCCTGCCGTTGTGGTGCAGCACCCGCATGTGCGTCGCCAGCAGCCGCTCGTGGTACGGATTGGCGGCGACGAGTTCGGTCAGGTCGTGGTCGACGATCGAGTCCGGCCGGCCGAGCAGGTGCAGCTCCACCAGGTCCAGGTAGGCGGCCAGCCGCTGCTCGGCGAGGATGTCCCGGTGCTGGGCGGCGAACGGTCCCGGCACACCGGGCAGGGCGACGGTGCGGAACAGCGCCAGCGCGGAGTCCAGCAGGTCGGTCGCACGCACCAGGTCGCCCCGGGTGCGGGCCTGGTCGGCCTCGGTGATCTCCTGCCGGAAGCGGAAGACGTCCAGCTCGATGTCGTCGGGGGCGACCAGGTAGCCGCGGTCGACGGACCGGATGATGCGACTGGGCTCGTGCGGGGCGCGGTCGGACTCCAGCGCCCGGCGCAGCGCGGACACGTGCACGTGCAGGGTCGCGGGCGCCTTGCCCGGCGGGCAGTCGTCCCACACCGCGTCGATGAGCTGCTCGATGCCGACCGCACGCCCCGCGTTCAGCAGCAACACCGCGAGGACGGCTCGCCGCTGTGGTGGTCCGAGCACGAGGTCGGTGTCGTTCCGACGCCCGCCGACACTGTCCAACAGCGTGAACTGCCACGGATCGCTCACTCGATCTCGCCGGCCCTGACGCATGCCCAGAGGTCTATCGCGCCGAACCGGGGCGTGGCCGGCCGCGCGGCCAGATGTAGGGGAAAGTTCGGGGGCGACGTTCGCCGGCGCTACGGAGCGTGATCAGCTCGTCACGAAACGCCGGCAGTCCCTGGCGTGCACCGACGACGATTCTGCGTGATCGCGGTTGTCAGATCCTTGTCGCCGGAATCCGGTGGTGCGGTGATCGGTGTCCCGTTATCGTCCCGGCCGTGCTGCGCGACCCGGTGACGTTCCGAACGGCCGGTCCGGCGGACGCGCCCGCGGTCGCCGCGCTGCACGCGAACAGTTGGCGCCGGCACTACCGGGGCGCCTACGCGGACGCCTTCCTCGACGTGGCCGCCGACGACTATCTGGCCGCCCTGTGGACCCAGCGCCTGACGGCGCCCACGGCTCCGGCGTGCACCGTGCTCGCCGAGCAGGACGGCGAACTGGTCGGACTCGCCCACACGATCTTCGACGACGACCCCACCTGGGGCGCGCTGCTGGACAACCTGCACGTGCGGTCCGCGCTCAAGCGGCAGGGCATCGGCACCAGCCTGCTGGCCAGGACCGCCGACGCACTCCGGCGCCGCTCACCCTCCTCGGGCCTCTACCTGTGGGTGTTGGAGCTGAACACGGCGGCGCAGGCGTTCTACTCCGCCCGCGGTGGGGAGCGCGTGGAGCGTGCCGGCGTGCCGGCGCCGGGCGGGAATCCCGGCTGGCTCGACGGCACGCCCGCCTGTTTCCGGTACGCCTGGCGTGACCCGGCTGTGCTGGTCGCTCAGACGCGAACGGCGATGCCGGGGTAGGAGCGGACGAACCCGGTGCGGTCGTAGGCGACCACGGTGTGCACGTCGAACTCGGGCGCCACGTAGTCGTACCGTTCGCCGTGCTCGTCGTCCTCGATCCGGGTGTACCGCTGCGCCAGCGGCCGCATGGCCGGTTCGGCGACCCGGACGTAGGCGGCGGGCGCGTCGGCACTCTCGCCGACGGCCAGGCCGAGCCGGTGCACCGGGAAGGCGTTGGTCAACGCCGACGACTCCAGGTCCACGTCCAGGCAGCCGGCCAATCCCGGTGCCGGTTCGCCGTCGACCTGCCAGTGTCCGGCCCCGTCGGCGGTCAGCAGCACGGACCTGGTGCCGGTCGTGACGCTGGCGCGGCGGGTCCGCCAGCCGGCGTCCACGACCAGTTCGTAGCTGACGGTCCAGGTCCGACCGTCCTCGGTGGCCTCGGTCGTCCCGTTGAACACCCAGCCGTCCGCCTGGCGCCGGAAGTGCGCCGTCTCCAGTCCGACCCTGCCGCTGCCGTCGTGCCGCCAGGCCAGCGCACCCGAGCGTGCCGCCAGTTCCATGTGTCCATCCTGGCAGGTCCGGCGACGGTTCAGGAGTGCTCGCCGGGCAGCAGTTGCTCGAACATCGTCCGGTAGTGGCGCAGTGCCTGGCGCAGCTGTTCGGTGTCCTTGTCAGCGTCGGACCCGTGCTCCAACAACGCGGCCCGGCGCTCGTTGATCCGCCTGGTGATCGCGTCGACGAGCTGGCCGACCAGGGCGTCCGCGTCCCGCACCGCGCCTGCCGGGTCGTCCACGAATCCGGTCTGGACGGTCCGCCAGTCGTCACGGTACCGCGCGACGGCGCCTGCGTCGATCAGGTTGAGCCGCCGCGGATCCACACCATCCACTGTGGAGTTCTCGGTCATGCCGTCGCCGCCTCGCTGTCCCGGGTGGCGGCGGTTTCACCCAGCATCGTGTGGACCAGGTCGCGGTAGCCCAGCAGCGCCTGGCGCTGCCCGTCGGTGCCCGCGTCGCCGTCCACGGCCACTCGGTGCGCCTCCCGGTACCTGGTGACGTGTTCGGCGTAACGCACCGAAAGGTCGTCGGCCTGCTGGTCGAAACAGTCTGTGGGATAACCCATCGCGGCCATCACGTCGGTGACCAGCCGATCGGCCTCGCGCACCGACTCGGCCGGCGCGTCGACGAACCGCTCCTGGATGGCCGACCAGCGCAGCTGGTACTCGGCCCGATCGGCGGCGGAGAGCTGCCTCAGTTCGTACCGCGAGTGCCGTTGCTCACGTTCGGCCAGCTCGCGTTCCGCCGCTCGCTGGTCCTCCGCGTTCGACATGGCCCGTTCGTATTCGGGGCCGAATCTGTTCCTCAGCCGTCGACTGCGCATCCGGCCCGGCAGCACCACGAGAGCTGCCACGACGAGCAGGACAACGACCACGATCACGACGATCAGGGCCGTCAACATGACGTCCTCCAGGTGATCCACGTTGGTCAGCACTGTCTGGAAAGAGGTTCCACTCCAGCGCTGCCACGAAACCGGGCCTACTCCGGCTGGTCACCGAACAGTTGCGCCACGACGGGCGCGGCGTCGGCCGGCGCGCGGACCTCCAGGCGCAGCTCGCCGGCCGCCAAGCGCAGGCGGAAGTCGAAGAACGGGCAGCACGCCTGCTCGGCCGCGGCCAGTTCGGCCGCCGGCCCGGCCAGCGCCACGGGCAGGGTGACGCACACGCCGTCCCGGATCGGCGTCCGGCCGGTGGCGTTCGCCAGCAGCGCCCGCCACTGTTCGACGCGCTCGGTCCGGTCCGCGTCCCCGAGCGTGCAGGCGATCACGGTGTCGTCGGAGCGTTCGAGACAGCCCGGACCGCACGGTCCCTGGCGGGTCGATCCGTCCACCTCGGCCAGCACCCTGCGCAGCAGGTCGGTGCACTCGACCAGTTCAGCGGACCGCCGCCCCGCGTCGGCGATGCGGGCGGCCAGCAGCGGCCGCAACCGGTCCCGGACGTCCACGCACAGCCCGCCGTCCCGGACCGACAGCAGGTCCCGGATCTGCTCCAGCGGCAGGCCCAGCCGCTTC
>DATEPR010000496.1:0-5973 GCA_035273045.1 Pseudonocardiaceae bacterium
CCGTGCTGCGGCTGGTCGCCGCCGCGGGCACCCTCGCCGGGGAACAGTCGTGGCTGGGCGCGCTCGCGCTGCCCGACGCGGACGGCGACCCGCGCCGGGCCGACGAACTGGTGCTGCCGGACGCGCCGCTGCTGAACGTGCTCGCCGACGACGTCGTCGGCCCGGACGGGCCGCTTGCCGTGCTGGACGCCGGACTCGCCGGCGAGTGGCCGGGTGAGGTGCTGGCCGCGGTGGGCGTGCTCGACTCGTTCACCGTCGTGCTGGACGAGTCGCCGACCGGCCAGGACCACGGTCTGGCCGACGAAGCCGCCTGGTGGGAGTGGGCGGGCGGGGACACCGACTCGCCACCGGCCGTGCTGCTCGGCATCCGCGACCTGGACCTGGTGGATCCCGACGAGTGGCCGGCTGCGCTGCGCATGCTGGCCGACCGCCCGGACACCCGCCGGGCACTGGCCGACCCGCGCGGCTACCCGGCCTGGTGGCTGGCCAGGTTCGCACAGGTGGACGGTGTGCCGCTGCGCGAGTGGCGGCTGCCGGACGCGGACGACCTCGCCGGCCTGTACGACCCGCTGCCCGGCGTCGACCTGCCGACGGGCCTGCTGGTCGCGCTCGGCGTGCGCGACGAACTGTCCGTTGTGGACGTCGAGCAGGCGGCCGACCTGCTGGACCGGCTCGGTGATCCGGACCGGGCCGTGTCGCCGGGCCAGGCGTTCGCCGCGCACGCCGTGCTGGCCGAGGCGGCGCTGACCGAGGTGTTCGACCCGGCCGAGATCGACCCGCCGGACCGGGTGCGCGTGGTGTCCGGGGCCGCCGTGCCGGCCGACGGCACGGTCGTGGTGGACCGGCCGTGGCTGGTGCAGGCGCTGGACGCGGACCGGGTGGTCGCCGCCCGTGGCCCGAACCCGGAACTGGATCCGGCGCTGGCCGACCTGCTCAGCGTGCCGCTGGCCGGTGACGTGGTCACGGTGCGGCCGGAGTCGGTGGGGGAGCCGGTGGCGTGGGCCGGGCTGGGCGCGGTGCGGCTGGCGTGCGCGCTGCTCGGTGACGTGGTGCCGGACGGCGAGGTGTGGGTGCATGACGAGTTGGTCGTCGACGGGCGCCCGGTGGCGTGGTGGGTCGGCGACGACGCCGTGCACGCCCAGGACACGCCGGACGGGCTCGGCCGCGCACTGGCGTGGGTGCTGGACCGGTGGCCGGACCGCTGGCAACTGGTCGCGTTGCTCGCCGACCCGACACCGGACACCGCGCTGTGGTGACGGTCAGCCCAGCCGCTGCGCCCCGCGGGCGCCGCGCCGGGCGGCCGACCGCTGCCAGTACATGACGGCCGTGCCGATCACGCCGAGAATCCAGCCGGCCAGGCAGGTCGGCAGCCAGATGCCGGTGGTCGCGTGGTAGCCGTACCGGGCGACGAGCAGCGCGCAGTACGCCACGAACCACAGCGCCGTGCCCAGGGCCAGCACCGGCCGCATGTCGACCCAGCGCGCCGGCAGCGGGGGCGGCGTGAGCCGCTCACCGGTCATGTGGTGGAGACTACCGCCGGCCGGCGAGCGGTGAACTAGTTCGTGAGCTATACTAAGTAACGTGTCCGATTCGGGACCGGCGGACGGCTCCGTCGAGCGGACCCTGGCCAGCCGGCTGCGGTTGGCGGTGGTCCGCCTCAACCGGAGGCTGCGCTCGCAGCGGGCGAGTTCCAGCGTGTCGCTGACGCAGCTCGCGGCGATGTCCACGCTGTACAAGTGTGGTCCGCTGACGCCGGGGGAACTGGCCGCCCGCGAGGGTGTGCAGCCGCCGTCGATGACGCGGGTCATCGCGGCGCTGGAGGAGTACGGCTACGTCTCCCGCCAGCCGCACCCGACCGACGGCCGGCAGGCCATCGTGGCGCTCACCGAGAGCGGCCTGGCCTACCACGACGCCGAGGTGTCGATCCGCGAGGCGTGGCTGGACCGGCGACTGGCCGAACTGGACGAGGACGAGCGTGCGCTGCTGTCCAAGGCGGCGGAGATCATCGAGCGAATGGCGGGTAGTACCGAGTGAGCGTGGCGGCAGACGGTGTGGCCAGAACCCTTCAGCCAACCCGGAAGCCGCCGCAGTCCACGCCACGATCGGTCACGCGGCCACGGGCCGGCATGTTCGGCTCGCTCGGCGAGCGCAACTACCGCCTGTACGCCGGCGGCCAGGTGGTGTCCAACGTGGGCACCTGGATGCAGCGGGTCGCCCAGGACTGGCTGGTCCTCGAACTGTCCGGCCGCAGCCCGGTCGCGCTGGGCATCGCGGCGGCCCTCCAGTTCCTGCCCACCCTTGGCCTGTCCGTGTGGGCCGGTTCGCTGGCCGACCGGTTGGACAAGCGGCGGCTGCTGATCGGCGTGCAGGCCGGGATGGGCCTGACCGGCCTGGTGCTCGGCCTGCTGGACGTGACCGGCGCCGTGGCGCTGTGGCACGTGTACCTGCTGTGCCTGCTGCTGGGCTGTTTCTCCTCGGTGGACGGGCCGGTCCGGCAGGCGTTCGTCGGCGAGATGGTGGGACCGGACCGGGTGGCCAACGCCATCGCGCTCAACTCGATGACGTTCAACCTGGCCCGGATCGTCGGGCCGGCGGTCGCCGGGCTGCTCATCACCTGGATCGGCACCGGTTGGGTGTTCCTGAGCAACGCGGCCAGCTTCGGCGCGGTGATCGCCGGTCTCGCCGCGATGCACCCCGCCCTGCTGTACTCGGCGCCCAGGGCGGCCCGCGCCCGGGGTCAGGTGCGCGGCGCGCTGCGCTACGTGCGTGGCCGGCCGGACCTGGTCGTGCTGCTGGTGCTGGTGTTCTGCGTCAGCACGTTCGGCATGACGTTCTTCGCGACCCTGGCGAACGTGGCCGCGAACGTGTTCCACCGCGACGCCGACGGCTACGGCCTGCTGTCCACGCTGATGGCGGTCGGCACGCTGACCGGTTCGGCGCTGGCGGCGCGCCGGGCGGCGACCGGACGGGTGCGGCTGGCCCTGGTGGTCGGTGCCGCGCTGGCGTTCGGCGTGCTGGAGATCGGCCTCGGGCTGATGCCCACGTACGTGGCGTTCGGCCTGGCGCTCATCCCGGTGGGCGCGGCCACGATCACGTTCGTCACGGCGGCGAACAGCACCATGCAGCTGTCCGTGCCGGCCGAGCTGCGGGGCCGGGTGATGGGCGTGTACATGCTGGTCTTCCAGGGTGGCCTGCCGATCGGCGGTCCGCTGACCGGCTGGCTGGCCGAGCAGTTCGGCGGGCGGTCGCCGATCGTCGTCGGCGGCGTGGTGTCGGCGCTCGCGGCGATCGGGTGCGGACTGGTCTTGCGTGCGAGACGAAGTTAGCCTAACCTAAGTCGGGCCGGCTTCGTGGTGGGAGCGGCAACGTCAGTTCGGGTCGTGTGGGGCCACCGCTCGCGGTGGCCCCACACGCAGGTCAGCCCACCGGCCAGGTGTGCACCGGCTCGCCGCCGCGCATCAGTTCCAGGTAGACGCCCAACATGTCGGCAAGCGCGTGCTCCCGGTCCATTCCGTGCTCCTCAAGCAGGGCTACGGTGTCCCGCTGCCACGTCGACCCCGTCTGCCCGGCCAGGCAACGCTGTTCCACGATGCCGAGATAGCGCTCCCGGGCACTGCCCGCCATGCCCAGCTCGCGCAGGCCCTCGTGGGCCAGCGGCAGCAGCTTGCGCAGCACCAGTTCGGCCGGGGAGACCCAACCGATCTCCGGCCAGTACAACTGGGCGGCCAGGCCGTCCCGCGCGCCGGCCCGCAGGTTCTCCTCCGCCGCCTGGAACGACATCCGGCTCCACAGTGGACGCTCCTGGGTGGCCAGCGCGCGCTGGGCGCCGTAGAACAGCGCGGCGTTGGCGATCATGTCGACCACCGTCGGCCCGGCGGGCAGCACCCGGTTCTCCACCCGCAGGTGCGGCACGCCGTCGGCCAGGTCGTACACCGGCCGGTTCCACCGCCACACCGTGCCGTTGTGCAGGCGCAACTCGGCCAGTTTCGGCGCGGTGCCGGCGGCCAGCGCGGCCAGCGGGTCCTCGTCGTCGGTTTCCGGGAGCAGGCTGGGGAAGTAGCGCGCGTTCTCCTCGAACAGGTCGAAGATGGACGTGATCCACCGCTCGCCGAACCACACCCTGGGCCGCACGCCCTGGTTGCGCAACTCCTCCGGCCGGGTGTCCGTGGCCTGCTGGAACAACGGAATCCGGGTCTCGTGCCACAGCGCCCGCCCGAGCAGGAACGGCGAGTTCCCGGCCACCGCCACCTGCACGCCGGCCAGGCACTGCGCCGCGTTCCAGTAAGCGGCGAAGTCCTCCGGCGCCACCTGTAGGTGCAGCTGCGCGGACGTGCACGCCGACTCGGCCAGGATCGACGAGCACCGCGCGTGCAGCCGTTCGGCCGGCATCCGCTGCGTCGGCGTGCCCTCGATGTCCAGCAGCATGTCCTCGCCCCGCGCGGCGAAGATCTCGTCGTTCAGCACCGAATACCGCGCCCCCGCGGAGAGCCAGCGCGCGTCGAAGTGCTCGGGCCGCAGCGTCGGCAGCATCCCGGTCAGCGCCAGCGCCGCGCCCGCGTCCCCCGCCTTCGCGTCCGCCTCGGTCAGCGCGCGGCGCAGTTCCTGTTCCAGCGCCACGATTTCGTTGCCGGCCAGCGGGCGCGGCGGCACGTTCAGCTCCAGGTTGTGCTGGCCCAGTTCGGTGGTGAACCGGGAGTCGCCGATCTTCTCCAGCACGACGGTGTTGGCCATCGCGGGCCGGAACTGCGAGTCGACGAGATTGAGCTCGATCTCCATGCCCATGTGCCGTTGCGGAAACGAGAACATGTTGTCCCGCAACATGAGCGCCAGCGCGTCCAGACAGCGCCGGACCTTGACCCGGTACTGCCCACGGTCGGCGTCGGTGCGCCGCGCCACGTCGTGCTGCCCCATCTGGTCGCCTTCCCTCGCGGTCGAGCCCCCAGGTCGCCTGGCGCCGGAAAACCACCGTGACATGTGGAGTTCATTGTCGGCTAGCGGCCAATCCGGTGCTGTGCGCCCGCATTCATCCACACGGTGAGTCGCGTGCCACACTGCGGAGGTGCCGCAGCTGATCGACGTCGACTGCGCTGGCGACGCCCGGTTGGACGACTTCCGCGACCTCACCACGGCGGACCGTCGCCCCGACCGGCCGGGCGGCCGTGGCCTGGTGATCGCCGAGGGCGTGGTCGTGGTGCAACGGCTGTTGCGCTCGCCCTACCCGGTCCGGTCCCTGCTCGGAGTGCGCAGCCGGATCGAGGCGCTCGGCCCGGACCTGGCGGCGTACCACCGGCAGGACTTGCCATGCTACGTGAGTTCGGCCGAGATCATGGCGGACGTGGTCGGCTTCCACCTCAACCGGGGTGTCCTCGCGGTGGCCGACCGCGCCCCACGGCCCACCCTGGCCGAGCTGACCGCGGGCGCCTCGCTGCTGTGCGTGCTGGAGGGCGTGGGTGACCACGAGAACCTGGGCTCGCTGTTCCGCAACGCCGCCGGGCTCGGCGTGTCCGGTGTGGTGCTCGGTCCCGGCTGCTCCGACCCGCTGTACCGGCGGTCCGTGCGGGTCTCCATGGGACACGTGCTGCGGGTGCCGTTCACCAGGGTGACGGCGTGGCCGGACACCCTGCACGAGCTGCGCGCCATGGGCTTCCGCGTGCTCGCCCTGACGCCGAGGGCCGACGCCGTGCCGCTGCCGGCCGCGGTGCGGCCCGGTGACCGGACCGCCGTCCTGCTGGGCTCGGAGGGCCACGGCCTGACCGACGCGGCCATGTCCGCCGCCGACGAACGGGTACGCATCCCGATGAGTGGTGACGTCGACTCGCTGAACGTGGCCACCGCGGCCGCGATCGCCCTGTATTCGGCGGTTTCGTTACCCGGAACCACTCGTGGCTGAGTAACTTCATGGCCGAGCGCTGGAGAGAGGACGTTTGGTGCAGCTACGCGCCCGGGACGGTCGTGCGCTGGTGGCCGGTGAGT
>DATEPR010000497.1:0-2559 GCA_035273045.1 Pseudonocardiaceae bacterium
CAGGGTGTCGGCGAGCTGCACGGCCAGCGGGGTCGGCGAGCCGCGGTGCAGCTCGATCGGCAGGGTCGTGGGCAGCTCGGTCATGCCAAGTGGCCTTTCATATCCGGGTGCCAGTGGCCGTTCCAGGATGCCACCTGACCGAACATGCTGGACAGGTGACGACCCGACCTCCGTTGTCCCCGACCGAACGCAGCACCATCCGACGCATGCCCATCCGGGCCAGGACGCGGCGCGAGGACCTGGACGCCGTGCTGGACGCCGGCCTGATCTGCCATCTCGCGCTCACCGTCGACGGCCACCCCGTGGTGCTGCCCACCGGCTATGCCCGCGACGGCGACACCCTCTACCTGCACGGCTCGACCGGCGCCGCCAGCCTGCGGGCCGGCGCCACCGGCACCCCGGTGTGCGTGGCCGTAACGCTGCTGGACGGCATCGTCTACAGCCGCGCGGTGTTCCACAACTCGATGAACTTCCGGTCCGCCGTCGTGCACGGCGAGGCCGTGCCGGTCACCGACGACGACGCGAAACTGCACGCCCTGCGCGTCATCACCGAACACCTGGCGCCCGGCTCGTGGGACTACGCCAGGGAACCCACCCGCAAGGAACTCGCCGCCACGGCCGTGCTCGCCGTCGACCTGACCGAGGCGTCGGTGAAGATCCGCGCCACCGGGCCGGGCGACGAACCGGAGGACATCGCCGACAGCACGTGCTGGGCCGGTGTGCTGCCGCTGCGCCAGGTGTGGGACAAGCCGGTGTCCTCGCCCGACCTGCCGCGGCCGATCCCGGTGCCACCGCACGTGTTGGGCCGCCGCACACCCTGCTGACCGTCTACATGGGAGGGCGGTGCGGCCGGTACACGTGGATGCTCACCGCGGGATCGGCGCCCGCGTTGCGCACCTGATGCGTGTACGCCGGGCCGAACACCCGGGTCCGGCCGGCGCCCACCTCGTGGCTGACGCTGCCGGTGGCACGGAACACCGTCTCGGTCAGCACACCGGACACGACGGTGAACGCACCGGCCGCGCCACCGTGGTCGTGCACGTCGGTGTGCTGGCCGGGCAGCCAGGACAGCAGCCAGGTCTCGGTGTCGGCGTTGGCCTCGATCAGTGAGGCGAACCGCTCGTCCGGGTCGTAGCGGAGCAGATGCGCCCACCGGGCGCGGTCCCGGGCGACGTCCAGCGCGGTGCGGACGGGATGGCGTGCCGGTGCGGCCGGCAGCGCGACAGTGTTGACGGGTACGGCGAACACTTCGACAGTCCTCTGTGGTCTGCGTGGGATGACGGGCGAACGCGGAACTCACAGGGACCGACACAGCGCGCTGGCGACCCGGCCGAGGTCGATGTGACCCCTCCGGTCGATCATGGCGCGCAGCAACATGCCGCACACCCAAGCAGTCAGCGGGCCGCCCGGTCAAGCGATCCCGCGGACTGGACCCGGTCGAGTGATGCCAGCACGTCGGCGACCAGGTCGGCGGTGTCCTCGGTGCCGCAGGAGAACCGGACGAAACCGGGCGGCACCGGGTCGCCCCACTGCGCCCTGCGGTCCACCGAACTGTGCAGCCCGCCGAAACTGGTCGCGGCGGTCAGCAGCGCCGAACCGGCGACGAACGCCTCGACCGCCTCCCGCGACGGCAGCACGAAACTGAACACCCCGCCGAACCGGCGCATCTGCCGCTTCGCCAGTTCGTGGTCCTTGTCGTCCGGTGAACCGGGCCAGCGCAGCCCGGTCACCAGCGGATGGCCGCGCAGCGCGTCCACCAGCGCGGCGGCGTTCTGCGCCTGCCGCGCCAGCCGCAGGTCCAGCGTGCCGAGGCCGCGGTGGGCCAGCCACGCCTCGAACGGCCCCGGCGCCAGGCCACGCTGCCGCCGAGCCGTGCGGATCGGCGCCGCCAGTGCCGGATCGGCGAACGACACGTGGCCGAGCACCACGTCGCTGTGCCCGGACAGCGCCTTGGTGTCGCTGGCCAGGCTGATGTCCGCACCGAGTGCCAGTGGCCGCTGGCCCAGCGGGGTGGCCGTGGTGTTGTCGACGGCGAGCAGCGCGCCCGCGTCATGCGCCAGCGCCGCCACCGCGGCGATGTCGCACACGTCCATGCCCGGATTGGCCGGTGTCTCCACCAGCACCAGCACGGCGCCGGCGACCAGTTCGGGCGTCCACTCGGCGGCCGTCGGCACGTACCGGACCGGACGGTCGGGCAGGCTCTCGGCCATCAACTGGCGGGCCAGGTAGTAGCCGTCGCCGGGCAGGACGACCGGGTCGCCCGGTTCGGTCAGCGTCTGGAGCACCGTGGCGATGGCGCCCATGCCGGACGGGAACAGCACGCACTCACCGCCGTCCAGCTCGCCCAGCGCGGCCTCCAGCGTGCGCCAGGTCGGATTGTCGTTGGCGCCGTAGAAGAACGGGCCGTCCTCCGCGCCGAGATGGAACGGCGCGGCGAACACCGGCGGCGGCAGGAACGGTTCACCGGCGGCCGGTTCGGGCAGACCGGCGCGCCCGCACCGGGTGCCGTCACCCCAGCCGGCGTCGGTCACCGTTCCGCCTTCCCTTCCCTGCCCAGCA
>DATEPR010000498.1:0-2476 GCA_035273045.1 Pseudonocardiaceae bacterium
CCGAAGTGGATGGAAGTGGGGTGCCGGGCACTCGAACGCCGGGGTGTCCGGGCAGTAGGTGTAGCGGAACAGGTCGACGTCGCCGGCCGACACCGTGATGGACCGGCCCAGTTCGTGTGTGGTCGTCATGGGCCGCCGTCCAGCCGGTGGTAGAAGGGATCGTCCGGGCCGAGCTGGTCGCGGCGCACCGGCTGGCCGGTGGCCGCGGACCGGTAGATCGCGGTCACCAGCTCCAGCGTCTCCCGCCCGGCCCGGCCGCTGGTCGGCGGGCGCTCGTGCCTGGCCATGGCGTCCAGCACCAGCGGCAGTTGGGCGGTGTGCGAGCTGCGCTGGTTGTCCGGCGGACGCCAGACGCGGCCGTTCACGTGCGGCGCCGGCGTGTACCGCCAGTGGCTGTTGTCGTAGCCGTACAGGTGGGTCAGCTCGACCGTGCCGCCGGTGAAGTCGAACCGCAGGTAGCTCTCCTCGCGCGGCGACAGCACGCTGTTCACCACGGACGCCATCGCGCCACTGGCGAACCGGACCACGGCCATCGACACGTCCTCGGTGCGCACCCGCCGGGCCAGGGTGCCGGTCATGGCGCGCACCTCGACCCACTCGCCGAGCACGGCCAGCATCAGGTCCATCTGGTGGATGCCGTGGCCCAACGTGGGTCCGCCGCCCTCGGTGGCCCAGTCGCCGCGCCACGGCACGTCGTAGTAGGCGTCGTCGCGGTACCAGGTGGTCTGGCACACGGCGACCAGCGGCCGGCCGAGCGCGCCCTCGGCGACCAGGTCACGCAGGTGGCGGGCGCCGGAGCCGAACCGGTGCTGGTACACGACGCTGGCGTACGGGCCACCGTCGCGTTCGGCCGCCTCGATCCGGTCGAACTCGGCCAGGGACAGGCACGGTGGCTTCTCCACCAGCACCCACGCCCCGGCCCGGAGGCAGTCCACGACGGGTTCGACGTGCACCGACGGTGGCGTGCACACGTGCACCAGGTCCGGTTTCTCGATGTCCAGCATCGTCTCCAAGGACCGGTAGCCGGCCGGGATGTCGTGGCGGCTCTGGAAGTTCTCCAGTCGGTCGGGGTCGACGTCCACGGCCGCGACGACCGTCACCCGGTCGCCCTGGGCGCGCAGTGCCGGGACGTGGGCCAGCTCGGCGATGCCGCCGGTACCGACGATGGCGACGCGGATCGGTCCGAAAGTATCGGAAAGTTCCACAGACATAACCTAGGGTGACCATGGTCATATCGTCAAGCCACCTGCTTTTTGACGAGGTGGCATAAGGTGGCCGAAACTTTCGACAGCGAGGTAATTGTGGCAGCTGACAGGACGCGGGTGACGATCGCCGACATCGCCAGGGAGGCGGGCGTCTCGGTGCCGACGGTGTCCAAGGTGCTCAACGGGCGGCACGAGGTGGCGCCGGACACCAGGGACCGCATCGAGCGGCTGATCGAGAAGCACCGCTACGCGCGGCGGTCCCGCCGGCCGGACAGCCGGGTCGGGCTCGTCGACCTGGTGTTCCCCGAACTGGACAGCGCGTGGGACGTGGAGATCATCCGGGGCGTCGAGGAGGTCGCGCACCAGGCCAGGATGGGCACGGTGGTGTCGGCGATCCACGGTCACGGCGCCACGGCCCGCAACTGGCTGGACAACCTGTCCGCCCGCCGGTCCGACGGCGTCATCCTGGCCGTGTCCGACCTGACGCAGCAGCAGACCGACCGGGTCCGCTCCCTGGGCACGCCGATCGTCGCGATCGACCCGACCGGCGGCACGCCGCAGGACATCCCGTCCGTCGGCGCCACCAACTGGACCGGCGCGCTGACCGCCACCGAACACCTGATTTCGTTGGGCCACAAGGAGATCGCGTTTGTCGGTGGACCCGATCACCTGCAGTGCAGCCGGGCCAGGGGCGACGGGTTCCGGTCCGCCGTGCGCGCCGCGGGCCTGGCCGTGCGGCCGGAACTGGTGCACGCCGGCGACTTCTCGCACGAGGCGGGCCAGCGGGTGATGGAGCGACTGCTGGGGTTGCCGGTGCCGCCGACGGCCGTGTTCGCCGGCAACGACCAGCAGGCGCTCGGCGCCTGCCAGGCGATCAGGGAGCGTGGGCTGCGCATCCCGGACGACGTCAGCGTCATCGGCTTCGACGACCTGCCCGCCGCCAGGTGGACCCATCCGCAGCTGACCACCATCCGCCAGCCGATCGCCGAGATGGCCGCCCAGGCCATGCGGATGCTGCTGCGCTACCTGGACACCGGCCAGTACGGCACCCAACGGGTCGAACTGTCGACGGAACTGGTGATCCGCGCCAGCACGGCCCCACCCCGCGACCGACGCCGCCGCCGCTGACCCAAGGACGCGCCCACGACCGCTGTCCAACGGCGGCACCCCGGGACGCCACCGGCCATCCGGCCCACCGCGGCGCCCGCCTCCCTGGCGATGTCGGCGATCGTCACCCGCGTCCTGTCAGCTGCCACAATTACCTCGCTGTC
>DATEPR010000499.1:0-7690 GCA_035273045.1 Pseudonocardiaceae bacterium
GACGGCCGTGGCGAGCGCGGCCCGGCCGGTCCGGCTGACGGTCGCGTCCACCGAGACGAGCCCGCCGTCGTCGAACGACACCACGCGCGATCCCGGCGCCGGCGCCAGGTTCGGCGTGATGTAGGTGACCGGGACGGCGCCGGGGAACATCGGGTAGGTCCCGTCCGGCACGGCGAAACCGGCCAACCGGGCCAGATCGCTGCCGTCGCCCGCGCTGAGTTCCTGCGGCACGGCGGAGTGGGCGAGCCGCCAGCCGTGCCCGGCGCGGACGACCGGAACCGTGTCGGCGACGGTGACCGGGCCGGTGGCGAAGCCGACCGTGTAGGTGACGTCCACGGCGGCGCGGTCACCGGTGCGCCGGACGTGCCGCACGGCGACGTCCTGGATCGGGCCGGCCGCGTTCTGCGCTGCGAGGATCGCCGGGGTGAGCAGCGCGGCCGAACCGGCGGGGCGGGCGCCGTAGCCGAGCGCTGCGGCCGCGTCGCCGCGTTGCACGGCGGCGAAGTACGCGAGGACAACGGTTCCCGGCTGGGCTTCGGCGACGTAGGCGCCCGCGGCGACGGACAGGCCGCCCAGCAGGAGGGCGGTGGCCAGCAGCATGGTGAACCAGAACGCCTGCTGGTACGGACCACTGGCGGGAACCGGGTCGGGCCGCGGTGGTGCCGCGCTCGTCGGGTCTGTCATGCGGCTCCCCTGCCACCGGTGCGAGTACGCCGGCGTCGCCGGTCGAGAGGCAGGATATCGACGCTGGCCGGGAACTGTCCCGGAGCCCTGGCCACGGACAACACCGGTGCCGTGACAAGTTAACTTCTTAAATTTAGTCTAATTTCGTTACCCGCCTGTGATTGACGTGACCGAGCTCACTCGGGTTGACTCACCGCGAAACCGCTCCCGAAACCGGTTTCGACTGCCCAGCCGCCCCGCCAAGGTGGTGCCCGTGCCGATCACCATTGCCGATGTCGCCGCCAAGGCCGGCGTCAGCAAAACCACGGTGTCCCGCGTGCTCAACGGGAAGGGCGAACTGGGCGCGGCGACGGCGGCGCGGGTCCGCCGGGTGATCGACGAACTGGGCTACGTGCCCAGCGCCCGCGCGGTCGGCCTGGCCCGCGGCCGGACCCGGATCGTCGGCATGCTCGTGCCCTCGCTGACCTGGCCGTGGATGGGTGAGGTGCTGCAGGGCGCGGTCGACGTGATCGAGGCCGACCGCTACGGCCTGCTGCTGTTCACCTGCAACCGGGGCGAGGAGTCGATGCGGCAGTTCGCGTCGCACGTCTCGGCCAAGTCGTTCGACGGGCTGCTGGTGATCGAACCGGACGGGACGCTGGACTACATCACCGAGCTGCACGCCCGCGGGCTGCCGATCGTGCTCATCGACGACCGCGGCAACCAGCCGGTGTTCCCGTCCGTCGCCACCACCAACCACCACGGCGGCGCGCAGGCCGCCCGGCACCTGCTCCGGCTGGGCAGGCGCCGGCCACTGGTGGTCACCGGCATGGCGCGGTTCGGCTGCACCCAGCAGCGCATGGCCGGATTCGCCGACACGTTCGCCGCCGCCGGCCACCCGCTGTCGCCCCGGCTGGTCGCACCGGGCGACTTCACGTTCGACTGCGGCCGGTGCGCGGTGGGCTCGCGGCTGGCCGCGGGCGAGCCGTTCGACGCCGTCTTCGCGCACAACGACCTGTCCGCCGCCGGCGCGATCAAGGCCGTGCACGAGGCCGGCCTGAAGGTCCCGCACGACGTCGCCGTCGTCGGCTTCGACGACATCCCGCTGTCCGCGCACACCGACCCGCCACTCACGACGGTGCGCCAGCCGCTCCGCCAGATGGGAGAAACCGCCGCCCGGATGCTGATGGCCTATTTCGCCGGCACCCCACTGCCCGACACACCCACCGTCATTCCGACAGAACTGATCGTGCGGGCGTCAACCGTGACGCCCTGACCGTCGCCGACATCGGTCCGGCCCGTCCGAGCCATGGGCGCGGCCGCGGTCGAACACACCCCCGGCACGGAACGCAGTGACTCAGAAGGAGGATCCATGCGCCTCAACCGCCCGGCTGCCTTCGCCATCGCGGGCGTGATGGCGATGTCCGCCCTTGCCGCGTGCGGCAGCGGCGGATCGGCGGCGTCCGCCAACTCGGGGGGTGTGCTGAACGTCGGCATGCCCAACGGGCCGCTGACCAACAACAACAACCCGTTCCTGCCGGCGTCGGCCAGCACGTCGCTCGGCTACAAGTACATGATCTACGAGCCCCTGGTCATGCTCAACCAGGTGCGGCCCAACGCGCCGGGCAAGCCGTGGCTGGCCACGAAGTGGAGTTGGAACACCGACTTCACCACGCTGACCGCGACCATCCGCGACGGGGTCACGTGGTCGGACGGCAAGCCCATGACCGCGGCCGACGTGGCGTTCACGTTCGACCTGCTCAAGAAGTACCCGGCGCTGAACATCAACGCCCTCCCGGTGACCGGCACCAGCGTGAACGGCAACCAGGTGACGGTCAACTTCGCCTCGCCGCAGTTCGTCAACCAGTACAAGATCCTCACCCAGACCTTCGTCGTCCCCCAGCACGTCTGGTCGACGATCAAGGACCCGACGACCGACACCGTGGCGCACCCGGTCGGCACCGGCCCGTACACGCTGAAGTCGTTCACCTCGCAGACCGTCGTGCTGACCGAGCGCAGCAGCTACTGGCAGCCGCTGCCCAAGGTCAAGGAGATCCGCTACACCTCGTACAACGACAACAACGCGCAGACCACCGCGCTGGCCGACGGCGCCGCCGAGTGGAGCTTCGTGTTCATCCCGAACGCGAAAGCCGTCTACACCAGCAAGGACCCGGCGCACTACCAGCTGTGGTTCCCGCCGATCCTGGGCATCCACGGCCTGTGGTTCAACACCACCAAGGCGCCGCTGAACGACCCGGTGCTGCGCCGGGCGATCAGCATGGTGATCAACCGCAAGGACATCTTCAACGAGGGTGAGGCGGGCTACTTCTACCCCGAGGTCACCAACGTCACCGGCATCCCGACCCCGGCCGGCGACTCGTTCATCTCGTCGCAGTTCGCGAACGACAACGTGAACGTCGACGTCGCGGGCGCCAAGAAACTGCTCACCGGTGCGGGCTACCGGCTCAACGGCAACACGCTGCTGACGCCGGCCGGCAAGCCGGTGACGTTCACCCTGTCCGACCCGGCCGGCTGGTCGGACTACCAGACCGACCTGTCGATCATCCAGGACAACCTGTCCCAGATCGGCATCAAGGCCAAGGTGGACAAGGCGAACGAGGACGCCTGGACCAAGAACGTGGACACCGGCGAGTTCGACGCGGTGATGCACTGGACCAACAACGGCGCCACCCCGTACGACATCTACCAGACCATCATGGACGGCGCGCTGTTCAAGCCGGTCGGCACCGGCGGCGTGAACGGCGACTGGGGCCGGTTCAACGACCCGGCGGCCACGGCCGCCCTGAAGCAGTACGCCGACGCGACCACCGACACGGCCCGGACCGCGGCGCTGAACACCCTGGAACAGATCATGGTGCAGCAGATGCCGATGGTGCCGACCTCCGCGGCCAACGCGGGCGGCGAGTACAGCACGAAACACTGGGTCGGCTGGCCAGGCCCGGCCAACCCGTATGCTCCGGCGCAGCCGACGCTGCCCAACGCGCTGGACATCGTGCTCCACCTGAAGCCGGCCACGTCCTGACGCCGACACCGTCCCCGCCCGGTCGGCGCGCACCGTCCGGGCGGGGGCCTGGTCCGGCAGCAGAAGGGAGTCACGGGTCATGACCGTGGACACCTACTCCGACACCGGCGTGGTGCTGGAGGCCGAAGGCCTCACCAAGCACTTCCCGGTCCGCAGGCGCGGTCGCGAGATGCTCCGGGCGGCCAGGGCGGTGCACGCCGTGGACGACGTGGACATCACGTTGCGCCGCGGCCACGTCACGGCACTGGTCGGCGAGTCGGGTTCGGGCAAGTCGACGGTGGCCCGGCTGCTGGCGCAGCTGTACCCGAGGACCCGCGGGGACATCCGGCTGGGCGGCCGGTCGGTGACCGTGCGCGGTGGCCGGCGGTTCCGCGACTACTGCCGCCAGGTCCAGATGATCTTCCAGGACCCGTTCGCGTCGCTCAACCCGACCCACACCGTCCGCTACCACCTGACCAGGGCGCTGCGCGTGCACGGCAACGCGGGCCGCACCGACGCCGACCTGCGGGCCGCCCTGCACGACCTGCTCAGCCGGGTCCAGCTCACCCCGCCCGAGCGCTACCTGGGCAAGTTCCCGCACGAACTGTCCGGCGGGCAGCGGCAGCGGGTCGCGATCGCCAGGGCGCTGGCCGCCAACCCGGTGGCGCTGCTGGCCGACGAACCGGTGTCGATGCTGGACGTGTCGATCCGGCTCGGCGTGCTGAACCTGTTGCGCGACCTGAAGGAACGGCTGCGGCTGGCCATCCTCTACATCACCCACGACATCGCGTCCGCCCGCTACTTCGCCGACGACACGCTGGTGATGTACGCGGGGCGGATGGTCGAGGGCGGCGACAGCGAGACCGTCACCCAGCGCCCGGCCCACCCGTACACGCGGCTGCTGATCGAGTCGGCGCCCGACCCGGACCGGATCACCGGCGGCGCCGGGCCGGCCGCGGCGGACGAGCCCGGCGGTGAGCCGCCCAGCCTGATCGCACCACCAGCCGGCTGCCGGTTCCATCCCCGCTGCCCGCACGTGCTGCCGCGCTGCGCCACCGACCTGCCGCCCCGCTTCGAGATCGGCGACGCCGACGGCCACTGGGCCGCCTGCTGGCTGTACAGCCTCGACTCGGCGGTGCGGCGATGACGTTCCTGCTGCGCCGCATCGGTTTCTACGTGCTCACCGCGTGGGCCGCGATCACCATCAACTTCTTCATCCCGCGGCTGATCCCCGGTGACCCGGTGCTCGCGCTGGTGGCGAAGTTCCAGGGCCAGATGAGCTCGCAGGCGATCCAGGCCCTGTATGTCCTGTTCGGACTGAACCGGAACCAGAACATCTTCCAGCAGTACGGCGAGTACTGGGGCCAGCTGTTCCACGGCGACCTGGGCCTGTCGTTCACGTTCTTCCCGACGCCGGTGTCCCAGGTGATCGCGGAGAGCCTGCCGTGGACGATCGCACTGGTCGGCCTGACCACGATCATCAGCTTCGCCGTCGGCACCGGGCTGGGCGTGCTGGCCGGCTGGCGGCGTGGCTCGTGGGCGGACGGCCTGCTGCCGGTGACCACGTTCTTCTCGTCGGTGCCCTACTTCTGGCTCGGCCTCATCGCGATCACCCTGCTGGCCGGGCCGGGCAGCTTCTTCCCGTCCTCCGGCGGGTTCGACCCCGGGGTGGTGCCCGGCTTCACCGGTGCGTTCATCGGCAGCGCGGTCCGGCACAGCGTCCTGCCCGCCCTGACCATCCTGGTCTCGTCGATGAGCGGCTGGATCCTCTCCATGCGCAACATGATGGTCACGGTCAACTCGGAGGACTACATCACCGTCGCGCACGCCAAGGGCCTGTCCGAGCGGCGCGTGATGGTCAGCTACGCGGCCCGCAACGCCCTGCTGCCCAACGTCTCCGGTTTCGCGCTGTCGCTCGGCTTCATCGTCGGCGGCACGCTGCTGGTGGAGATCGTGTTCTCCTATCCCGGTGTCGGGTACGAGCTGTTCCAGGCCGTCGGCGCCCAGGACTACCCGTTGATGCAGGGGATCTTCCTGATGATCACGCTGTCGGTGCTGGCCGCGAACCTGCTCGCCGACATCGCGTACCTGGCGCTGGACCCGCGCACCAGGAAGGAGGGCTGAGCTCATGGCGACTCCCGCCGCGGTCACCACCCTGCTGCCGGACGGCACGCCCGACGTCGACACCGCCCCCGCCCGGCGCAGGCGGCTGCGGTTCGTGGCCAACACGAAGGCCGTGACCGGCCTGGTGGTGATCGGGATCATCGTGATCGTCGCGGTCGTCGGGCCGTGGATCACCCCGTACGACCCGAACCGGCGCGGCGACGACCTGGTCGCGCCGCCCTCCGGGGCGCACTGGTTCGGCACCGACCACCTGGGCCGGGACATCTTCAGCCAGGTGCTGGTCGGCACCCGCAGCGTGGTGTTCGTCGGGTTCCTGGCCGGCGCGGTGGCGATCGTGCTCGCCGTGCTGATCGGCGTGACCGCGGGCTATCTCGGCGGCGCGGCGGACGACGGGCTGTCCGCGGTGTCCAACGTGTTCCTGGTGATCCCGGCGCTGCCGCTCATCATCATCATCACGTCGACCGTCTCCAACGCCGGTGACCTGCTGGTGGCGATCGTCATCGGGTGCACGTCATGGGCGTACGGCGCCCGGGTGCTGCGCGCGCAGACGCTGTCGCTGCGCAGACGTGACTACGTCGAGGCCGCCCGCGCCACCGGCGAGCGGACCTGGCGGATCATCGGCTTCGAGATCCTGCCCAACCTGACCGCGATCATCGCCTCCAACTTCATCGGCACGGTGATCTTCGCCGTGCTGTCGGAGATCACGCTGGCGTTCATCGGCGTGTCCAACACGGCGACGTGGAGTTGGGGCACGATCCTGTTCTGGGCGCAGAGCCAGCAGGCCCTGGCCCAGGGGGCGTGGTGGTGGTTCGTGCCGGCCGGCCTGGCGATCGCCGTCCTGGGAACCGCGCTGTCCCTGGTGAACTTCGGCATCGACGAGTTCGTCAACCCGCGGCTGCGCTCGTCCGGTGGCGCGCGGGTGCGTGACGCGGCCGGCCGGAAGGTGCCGATGCGGGTCGGGTTCACCCCGGTACTGGGCATGGCCGAGGAAGGGGAGGACTCGTGACGGCGGATCCGGTGCTGGAGGTCAGGCGCCTCAACGTCGACTACGGCGTCGGCGGGCAGGCGGTGCACGCGGTCCGCGACGTCAGCCTCACCCTGCACCAGGGCGAGGTGCTCGGCCTGGCCGGGGAGAGCGGCAGCGGCAAGTCGACGCTCGCCTACGGGCTGACCCGGCTGCTGCCGCCGCCCGGCGTGGTGCGCAGCGGGTCCGTGGTCTACCACCCGGCCGGCGGCCAGCCGGTGGACATCATGCGGCTGAGTCCGGCGAAGCTGCGCGCGTTCCGCTGGGCGGAGACGTCGATCGTGTTCCAGGGTGCGATGAACTCGCTGAACCCGGTGCACAAGGTCGCCACCCAACTGGACGACGTGGTCAGGGCGCACGAGCCGGGCATGAGCGCCGCCGCCCGGCGCCGGCGGGCCGTGGAACTGCTGCGGCTGGTCGGCATCTCGACCGACCGGCTGGAAAGTTACCCGCACCAACTGTCCGGCGGGATGCGCCAGCGCGTCATGATCGGCATGGCTCTGGCGCTGGAACCCAAGATCGTCATCATGGACGAACCGACCACCGCGCTGGACGTGGTGATGCAGCGGCAGATCCTGGGCCAGCTCATCGGCCTGCGGGAACAGCTCGGTTTCGCGGTCCTGTTCATCACGCACGACCTGTCGCTGCTGGTGGAGTTCTCCGACCGCATCGCGATCATGTACGGCGGCCGGATCGTGGAGGAGGCGCCGGCCGCCGAGCTGTACCACGACTCGCTGCACCCCTACAGTGACGGCCTGCTGCACTCGTTCCCCGCGCTGCGCGGGCCGAGACGGGAACTGAGCGGCATTCCCGGCTCGCCACCGGACCTGCGGGCGATGCCGTCCGGCTGCTCGTTC
>DATEPR010000500.1:0-9350 GCA_035273045.1 Pseudonocardiaceae bacterium
ACTCGGCGTCGCACGCTGCCGGTTCGCAGGTCCGTCCGCGCCATGGAGGCCACCAGCCGGCCAACCAACGCGCCGCCACCCCACCCACGCGCGTGTCGTCCGCCCACCGGACAACTCAGCCCACCAAGCCGACCCCGAACCACCGCCGCCACCGACCCGCCCTCCCCGCACAGCGGCTAACCTGGCAGGCGGATCACCTAATCGACCCGCTGGAGCCACCCCTCGTGTTCGACACCCTTTCCGACCGGCTCACGTCCGTCCTGCAGAACCTGCGCGGCAAGGGCCGGCTGAGTGACGCGGACATCGACGCGACCGCTCGCGAGATCCGCATCGCCCTGCTCGAAGCCGACGTGGCGCTTCCCGTCGTGCGCACCTTCATCGCCGGCGTGAAGGAGCGGGCCAAGGGCGCCGAGGTCTCCGAGGCGCTCAACCCGGCCCAGCAGGTCGTCAAGATCGTCAACGAGGAGCTCATCGGCATCCTCGGCGGCGAGACCCGCAGGCTGAACCTGGCGAAGAACCCGCCGACCGTGATCATGCTTGCCGGCCTCCAGGGTTCCGGCAAGACCACGCTCGCCGGCAAGCTGGCCCGCTGGCTGCGCGGCCAGGGTCACACGCCCCTCCTGGTCGCCGCCGACCTCCAGCGCCCGAACGCCGTCACGCAGCTCCAGGTGGTCGGCGAGCGTGCCGGCGTGCCGGTGTTCGCGCCGGAGCCGGGCAACGGCGTCGGCGACCCGGTGGACGTCTCGCGTCGCGGCATCGACGAAGCCAGGCACGCCCAGCATGACGTCGTCATCGTCGACACCGCGGGCCGCCTGGGCATCGACGAGGAGCTGATGCGCCAGGCCAGGGACATCAGGTCAGCCACCCAGCCGGACGAGGTCCTGTTCGTCGTCGACGCCATGATCGGCCAGGACGCGGTGAACACGGCCGAGGCGTTCCGCGACGGCGTCGGCTTCACCGGTGTCGTGCTCACCAAGCTGGACGGCGACGCCCGTGGTGGTGCGGCGCTGTCCGTCCGGGAGATCACCGGCCAGCCGATCCTGTTCGCGTCCAACGGCGAGAAGCTGGAGGACTTCGACGTCTTCCACCCGGACCGGATGGCCAGCCGCATCCTCGGCATGGGCGACGTGCTCACCCTGATCGAGCAGGCCGAGCAGGCGATGGACGCCAGGCAGGCCGAGGAGACGGCCGCCAAGATCGGCTCCGGCGAGCTGACCCTGGAGGACTTCCTGCAGCAGATGCAGGCCGTCCGCCGGATGGGTCCGATCGCGAACATCATCGGCATGCTGCCCGGTGCCGGCCAGATCAAGGACCAGCTCGACCAGTTCGACGAGAAGAGCCTGGACCGCGTGCAGGCGATCATCCGTGGCATGACCCCCGCCGAGCGGGCCGACCCGAAGATCATCAACGCCTCCCGCCGGCTGCGCATCGCCCGGGGTTCTGGCGTGGAGGTCCGGGAGATCAACGAACTGGTCAACCGCTTCTTCGACGCCCGCAAGATGATGCAGCAGATGGCCGGCCGTTTCGGCCTGCCGGGCAGCCGCCCGAAGGCCACGAAGAAGGGCAAGAAAGGCAAGAAGGGCAAGGGTCGCGGCCCGACGCAGCCGAAGGTGCGCGGCGGATTCCCCGCCGGCATGCCTGACCTGACGAGGATGCCGCCCGGCCTGAACGAACTGCCGCCCGGACTGGCCGGTCTGGACCAATTGCCCGCCGGCTTCGACCCGTCGAAGCTGAAGTTCGACAAGAAAAAGAAGTGACCGCACTCCACCTGCGCGGCGTCGTCCTGCCCGGCGACGAACCGGTCGACCTGTGGGTGGTCAACGGGCGGGTGCGCACCACCGAGGTGCCGGGCGCGCGCACCGTCTTCGACGGCGGCTACCTGGTACCCGGCCTGGTGGACGCGCACTGCCACGTCGGCATCGGCCCGCAGGGTCCGGTCGACCTGGACGTGGCCACGGAGCAGGCGGAGACCGAACGGGCCGCGGGTGCGCTGCTGCTTCGGGACTGCGGTTCCCCGTTGGACACCCGGCCGCTGCAGGAACGGCTCGACCTGCCCAGAATCATCCGCGCCGGCCGCCACCTGACCCTCCCGAAGCGCTACATCCCGCACCTGGGCGTCGAACTGGCTGACCCGGCACTGTTGCCGGCCGCCGTGGCGGAGCAGGCCGAGTACGGCGACGGCTGGGTGAAGCTGATCGGCGACTGGATCGACCGGACCGTCGGCGACCTGGCTCCGCTGTGGCCGGACGACGTCCTCACCGAGGCGATCGACGCCGCCCACCGGGCCGGTGCCAGGGTCACCGCGCACGTGTTCGGCGAGGACGCGCTGCCCGGACTCGTCAACGCCGGCATCGACTGCATCGAGCACGGCACCGGCCTGTCCGGTGACGTCATCGACGAGATGGCCCGGCGCGGCACGGCCCTGGTGCCGACGCTGATCAACACCGAGAACTTCCCCGGCATCGCGGACTCCGCGTCGAAATACCCGGTCTACGCCAAGCACATGCGCGCGCTGCACGCCCGCGCCAGGGAGACGGTCGGCGCCGCGGCCGAGGCCGGCGTGCCGATCTTCGCTGGCACCGACGCCGGTGGCGGCGTCGAGCACGGCCGGATCGCGGCCGAGGTGATCGCGCTGCACGACGCCGGCCTGGACGCGACGACGGCGATCGGCGCGGCGTCGTGGGACGCCCGCGAGTGGCTGGGCTGGCGGTCCGTCGCCGACGGTGCGCCCGCCGATCTGGTGGGCTATCCGGCCGATCCACGCCAAGATCTTGAAGTACTCCGCGTACCTGGACGGATTCTGTTGCGCGGCAGGGTAGTTCTATAAGCAGGCCAGATCACCGCCAGCCGCCTATTGTCGGGACTCAACCGTTCCGGCCGATCCCGGAGGCGCCCGTGACACCACTGCGACAGCCGGATGACTCGTCCGGCGCCACAGCGGTTCCGTCACCGGCGATCACGCCGAACCCGGCCGACGACGGATCACCGGCCCACCGCTGGGGTTTCGGCGCGTTCTTCCTCGTCGAGGCGGTACTGCTGCTGTCCGCGGTGTTCCTGGCGGCGATCCTCGACCCGCACCCGCACGGCAACCAGATCACCATCGCCGACGAAGTCGTCGGCACGATCGTGCCGACCGCGCTGGCCGCCGCCGTCGCCGTGCTGGTGACCGTGGTGCGTGGCAACGGGCCGGTGCTCGACCTGCGGCTGGCGTACCGGTGGGCGGACGTCAAGGTCGGCTTGAAACTCGGTGCGGGCGGCGTGGCGCTGACCATCGTGGCGGCGCTGATCTGGACGCGGGCGATCGGCGCGGACGACGCCAGTTCCGCGATCAACACCGTGCTGGACGGCGGCCGAATGCCGATCACCGTGGCCGTTGTGATGTTCGTCTACGTCTGGCTGATCGGCCCGATCTGCGAGGAGATCATCTTCCGCGGCCTGCTCTGGGGCGCCATCCAGCGGCAGGCGTGGGGCCGGTGGGCGGCGTTCGGCCTGAGCACGGCCATCTTCGCGGCCAGTCACCTGGAACCGATCCGTACCATCCTGCTGCTGGTGATCGCCGTGCCGATCGGGTTGGCCCGCCTGCTCACCGGCCGGCTGCCGGCCAGCATCGTGGCCCACCAGATGAACAATTTCCTGCCGGCGCTGGCGATGCTGTTGGTCGCGATGGGAGTGATGGCGAATTGAGCGGACCGATCGACCTGAACAGCGATCTCGGCGAGGGTTTCGGCGCCTGGCGGCTCACTGACGACGACGCCCTGCTGGACGTGGTGACCAGCGCGAACGTCGCGTGTGGCTTCCACGCCGGCGACCCCGCGATCATGCGGGCGGTGTGCGCGTCCGCCGCCCGGCGGGGTGTCGTGATCGGCGCCCAGGTGTCCTATCGCGACCTGGCCGGTTTCGGCCGGCGGTTCATCGAGGTCCCGCCGTCGGCGCTGGCCGACGACGTGCTGTACCAGATCGGCGCGCTGGAGGCGTTCGCCCGCGCGGCCGGCAGCCGCGTCGGCTACGTCAAGCCGCACGGCGCGCTCTACAACGCCGCCGTCCACCACGACGGGCAGGCCAGGGCCGTGGTGGACGCGGTGCGGGCCTTCGGGTCGCTGCCGGTGCTGGGCCTGCCCGGCTCGCGGCTGCTCGCCCAGGCCGAGTCGGCCGGGTTGGAGTGCGTCCAGGAGGCGTTCGCCGACCGCGGTTACACGCCGCAGGCCACGCTGGTGCCGAGGACCGAGCCGAACGCCCTGCTCACCGACACGGCCGCGGTCGTGGAGCGGGCGGTCCGGCTGGCCGAGCGGGGCGAGATCGTCGCCGTCGACGGAACCGTGCTGCCCAGTTCGGCACGGTCGCTGTGCCTGCACGGGGACACCCCGGGAGCCGTCGGCCACGCCACCGCGGTCCGCGACGCCCTGACCTCGGCGGGCGTGACGATCAGCCCGTTCGTGTCCTGAACGGTCCGTCTGGCACAATGGTGGACTGTCCGCTGCGACAGGTCCCTCTCACCCGGTCGTGGCACCAAGAACTCCAGGAATTCGCCGGCCGACCCCACTCGGTCCGGGGAGTTCCTGATCTCGCGTACCGACTGTTTGAGGAGTACCCCAACCCGTGGCCGTCAAGATCAAGCTGCAGCGCCTCGGCAAGATTCGCCAGCCCCACTACCGGGTCGTCGTCGCCGACGCGCGCACCCGTCGCGGTGGCCGTGCCATCGAGACCATCGGCAAGTACCACCCGAGGCAGGAGCCGAGCCTCATCGAGATCAACTCCGAGCGCGCCCAGTACTGGCTGGGCGTGGGCGCCCAGCCCACCGACCCGGTGCAGCACCTGCTGGAGGTCACCGGCGACTGGCAGAAGTTCAAGGGCCTGCCGGGCGCCGAGGGCACGCTGAAGGTCGCCGAGCCCAAGCCCAGCAAGCAGGACCTGTTCAACGCCGCGCTGGCCGCCGCCGGCGACGAGCCGACCGTCGAGGCCACCACGCCGAAGAAGCGGGGCGGAGGCAGGAAGGCCGACGCCGAGGCCAAGGCGGACGACGCCAAGACCGACGACGCTCCCGCAGCGGACAACAAGCAGTGAGTGTCCTCGCTGACGCCCTGGAGCACCTGGTCCGCGGCATCGTCGACCACCCCGACGATGTCCGGGTCCACCTGCTCACCACCCGCCGCGGCCGCACCCTTGAGGTGCACGTGAACCCGGACGACCTGGGCAAGGTCATCGGCAGGGGCGGGCGCACCGCGACCGCGCTGCGCACCGTGATGACCGGCATCGGTGGTCGTGGCGTGCGGGTCGACGTGGTGGACACCGACCGCTGACCCAGGACGCGACGCGCATGACGGCGAAGCCGGAACTGCGGATGGTCGGGCGGATCGTCAAGCCGCACGGCATCCGCGGCGAGTTGGTGGTCGACTCCAGCACCGACTCGGCGGAACACCGCTTCGCCGTGGGCTCCGTGTTGTTCGTCACAGCCCGCGACGGATCGCCCGAGCGCGCCCTCACCGTCACCGCCGCCCGGCCACACACCGGGCGGCTGCTGGTGCGGTTCGAGGGCGTCGACGACCGGGACACCGCCGAGGCGCTGCGCGGTGTCGTGCTGTCCGCGAACGCGACCGAACTGCCGCCGATCGACGACCCGGACGAGTTCTACGACCACCAGTTGGAGGGCCTGGCCGTGCGGACCGTGACCGGCGCGGCCGTGGGCACGGTCCGCGAGGTGGTGCACGGCGCCGGGAGCGACCTGCTCGTCGTGGACCGGGACGGCGGCGGTGAGGCGCTGATCCCGTTCGTGCGCCAGATCGTGCCCGAGGTCGACGTGCCCGGCGGCCGGATCGTCCTGGACCCACCGCCCGGCCTGCTGGAAGACGAGTGACAGGTGCGGATCGACGTCGTCACGATCTTCCCCGAGTACCTTGCTCCGTTGCGTTCGGCGTTGCTGGGCAAGGCGATCGAGCGTGGCCTGATCAGCCTCGACGTGCACGACCTGCGGGACTGGACCCACGACGTGCACCGGGCGGTGGACGACAGCCCCTACGGGGGCGGTCCGGGCATGGTGATGAAGCCGCAGGTGTGGGGCGAGGCGCTGGACGCCGTCTGCCCGCCGGGTGAGGAAGCCCTGCTGGTGGTGCCCACCCCGGCCGGCCGACCGTTCACCCAGTCCGTCGCGCTGCGGTACGCCGACGAGCCGAGGCTGGTGTTCGCGTGCGGCCGGTACGAGGGCATCGACCAGCGGGTGATGGACGACGCGGCCCGGCGGCTGCGGGTGGACGAGGTGTCCATCGGCGACTACGTGCTGGTCGGCGGTGAGGTCGCGGTGCTGGTGATCGTCGAGGCCGTGGCCAGGCTGCTGCCCGGCGTGCTGGGCAACCCGGAGTCGGCCCGGCAGGACTCGTTCTCCGACGGCCTGCTGGAGGGTCCGAGCTACACCCGGCCGGAGGTGTGGCGGGGGCTGGCCGTGCCGGAGGTGCTGCGGTCCGGCAACCACGCGGCGATCGCCCGGTGGCGCCGCGACCAGGCGCTGGAACGCACCCGCCTGC
This sequence comes from Pseudonocardiaceae bacterium, assembly GCA_035273045.1. Classification (GTDB taxonomy): domain Bacteria; phylum Actinomycetota; class Actinomycetes; order Mycobacteriales; family Pseudonocardiaceae; genus DATEPR01. The sequence goes on from DATEPR010000500.1 coordinate 6,516, forward strand.
GCCGGCCCGACCTGCTGGAACGCCTGCCGGAGACGGCCTTGGACAAGCACGACAGGGCGGTGCTGGACCGGCCGGCCGGCCAGTGACACCAGGGCCGGTTTCCGGTTTCGCGATCGCGTCTGGCACACTGAATTGGTTGCTGTCGCCGGACGGGATTGCCGGCGCGCGCCACGAACCATCCCCGGTTGGTCAGTTCCGGGCCTCGCTGTGCGGTGGCCGGTGACCTGCGGGAGCAGCAGACACAGTCGAAGGACGAGGACGGACCGACCATGAACACCCTGGACGCGCTGGACGCCCAGTCGCTGCGTTCCGACATCCCGGAATTCCGCCCGGGCGACAGGTTGAAGGTCCACGTCCGCGTCATCGAGGGTTCGCGTGAGCGCACCCAGGTGTTCGAGGGCGTCGTGATCCGCCGCCAGGGCGACGGCGTGCGGGAGACCTTCACCGTGCGGAAGATCTCGTTCTCCGTGGGCGTCGAGCGCACCTTCCCGGTGCACTCGCCGAACATCGCCCGGATCGAGCGGGTCAGCCGCGGCGACGTCCGCCGGGCGAAGCTGTACTACCTCCGCGAGCTGCGCGGCAAGGCCGCGAAGATCAAGGAGAAGCGGGACACCCCCACCGCCTCCTGACAGCCGGCCCACCTGCTCACCCGTAACCTGGCCAGGGGCCTGCGCTCCGGCCGGAGCAGGGCGTTCGGCCACCCGGCTACCAGACGAGGACGACATGACGGCGTCGGAAGACGAGCGTGCTGATGTCACGGACACGGCTGCCGAAGGGTGGCCGGTCGAGCAGCCACCCGACGGCAAGGCCGCGGACGACGGCAAGGAAAAGCCGGTCGAGGACAAGGACAAGCCGGCCAAGCCGAAGAAGAAGCCGTCGTTCTGGAAGGAACTGCCGATCCTGATCGGCATCGCGCTGGTCCTGACGTTCCTGATCCAGACGTTCGTGGCCAGGGTCTACGTCATCCCGTCCGAATCGATGGAGCAGACCCTCAACGGCTGCACCGGCTGCACCGGCGACCGCATCCTGGTCGACAAGCTCACCTACGACTTCACCAACATCTCGCCCGGTGACGTGATCGTGTTCAAGGGTCCGCCGGGGTGGTCGGAGAGCGAGTACAACGTCGACGAGTCGAACAACGTCGTGATCCGCTGGGCGCGGCAGTTCGGCTCGTCCATCGGCATCGGCTCGCCACCGGAGTACGACCTGGTCAAGCGAGTGATCGCGGTCGGCGGCCAGACCGTCCAGTGCTGCGACTCGCAGAACAGGGTCCTGGTGGACGGCAAGCCGCTGAACGAGCCGTACATCTACTGGATTCCTGGCGAGCCGCACCGCCAGGCCCCGTTCGCCCCGGTGACGGTGCCCAAGGGTGACCTGTGGGTGATGGGCGACAACCGGAACAACTCGTCCGACTCCCGGTTCCAGGCCGGCGGCGGTCTCAAGGGCGTGGTGCCGGAGAGCGACGTCATCGGCATTGCCCGGGTCATCATCTGGCCGCCCGGCCGCTGGGGCGGCATCGGCGAGACCAACCCACAGACGCAGGCACACGCCCTGCCCGCGCTGGACATTCCGGTCAACGTGCCGCCGGTGGGCGTCGGCACGCTGGCCGCGTTCCCCACGCTGTGGCTGGGCAAGCGGGCCCGGCGGCGACTACTGAGCCGGGCCACCCGCCCACGAGACGGTGAACGGCGGTAGTTGGTGGCCGGGCGGACCCAGGTGCGGTGGTCGGAAGGTGTGTTACGCCCGCAGCGCGCGATCGTGCGCGGGGACGCGGGCAACTGGGCCCTACAGGGTGCGTTGGACCGGCGTGGGCTCGGCCCCGTGGCCGGTGTCGACGAGGCCGGCCGGGGTGCCTGCGCCGGCCCGCTGGTGGTCGCGTCATGTGTGCTGCGGCCCGGGGACGCCCGGCGGCTGGACGGCCTGACCGACTCCAAGCTGCTCACCGAGAAGGCCAGGGAACGGATGTACGACCTGGTGCTGGCCAGGGCCGTCGACTACGCCGTGGTGGTGATCCCGCCGGACGAGGTGGACGGCTTCGGCATCCACGTGGTCAACATCGAGGGCATGCGCCGGGCGGTCGCGCGGCTGACCACACAGCCGGGATACGTGCTGGTGGACGGCTTCCGCGTGCCCGGCCTGACCGTGCCGAGCATGCCCGTGGTCAAGGGCGACCAGGCGGCGGCGTGTGTCGCGGCGGCGTCCGTGCTGGCCAAGGTCACCAGGGACCGCATCATGGTGGAGCTGCACGAGCAGTACCCGCAGTACGGCTTCGACGAGCACAAGGGCTACTGCACGCCCGAGCACGCCGTCACACTGGACCTGCACGGGCCGTGCATCGAACACCGCTGGTCATATGTGAATGTGGTCACAGCCGCTGCTCGGCACGGGATGTCCCGGCCGAGGCGGGTGGCGCACGGCGTGTCGCCGGCCGACGTGGTCCAGAATGGAAGGCCAACCGCTGAACCGGCGGCCTCGCCAGCAGCGTCACGAGGAGGAACGCGGATCCGATGAGCGCAGAGGATCTCGAGAAGTACGAGACCGAGATGGAGCTGCAGCTCTACCGGGAGTACCGCGACATCGTCAGCCAGTTCACCTACGTGGTGGAGACCGAGCGGCGGTTCTACCTGGCCAACTCGGTGGACGTGCAGGTGCGCAACGCCGACGGCGAGGTGTACTTCGAGCTCCGCATGTCGGACGCCTGGGTGTGGGACATGTACCGGCCGGCGCGCTTCGTGAAGAACGTGCGGGTGATCACGTTCAAGGACGTGAACGTGGAGGAGCTGGACAAACCGGACCTGAGACTACCGGAGTCGGGACCGTTCGGTAGCTAGTTGT
>DATEPR010000501.1:0-14714 GCA_035273045.1 Pseudonocardiaceae bacterium
TAGGCTGCGGCGGCAGGAGCTGTGGAACGGCAATCTCGAACCACCGCTGTGGACGATTTTCACCGACCGCGACCACATCATCCGGTGGTCGTGGCGCACCTGGCGCACTGCGGGTGTCGAGGTCGTCGGCCTGGACGGCCCACCTGTGGTGCGGCTGCGCGGCCAGCGCGAGGTGAACGCCTGGCTGACCGGACCGGTCGCCGAGGTGGCGCGGCAACGACAGACCAACCGGACTTGACCGATCCAGAACCGAGCGTGCCTGATCGTGACGGAGCTACGGTAGGTGGTGCGACCGAGATCGCGGCGTTGCTCGCCGGTCCGGGGCGAAGGACCGTGGCCGTGCCCGAGGTCGTCGGCCGGCCGTGGGCGTGGGGCCTGACCGGCCGGACACATGCCGCGCAGCGGTGAGGCGCGGTCGATCCGGGAGGTGCCGTCATCATCCCTTCCAGAGCTGTACCGAGTCCCAGCAGAGCGACGAGCCACGTGGCCGGATCCGGCTCCAGGCGGAACGGGAACGTGACATCACCACAGGCGTTGGTCATCGGTGGGTCCGGAATGCTGGCCGCGTGCGCGTCGCGGTTGGTGGCCGACGGATGGCAGGGCGTGCTGCCGAGCCGGCGGTACACACCGTTGCGCGAGGTCCCGGTCGGCCCGGCGACGGGCCGGGCGCTGTGGGTGGCCGCCGACTGGTCCGACCCGATCGGGCTCGCCGAACGGGCCGGCAAGGCACTGGCGGGCCCGGCGGAACTGCTGGTCACGTGGGTGCATAGGGAGCATCGGGCGGCGCTGTTGAGCGCGGTGGCGCCGCTGCTGGCGCCGGACGCGCCGGTGGTCGAGGTGCACGGCAGCGCCGCGTTCGACCAGGTCACCGGCCGGTACCCGGACCCGGTCCTGACCGACCACCCCACGCAACAGTTGGTGCTGGGTTTCGTCCCGGTGGGCAGGACGAGCCGCCGCCTCAGCCATGAAGAAATCTCGGAAGGCGTGCTGGACGCCGTGGACCGGGCACTCGCCGGCAAGCCGCCCGGCGTCTACCAGGTGGGCGACCCAAGGCCCTGGTCCCACCTCACCAACTGACTCACCCCCACTGGCTGGCTGACCATCTGTCGCCGCGTCTCGTCCGGATGTGGACGTGCTTGCGCGTGTCGTCCGCTCAGCGGTCGAGATGCTGGCCGGTCGTTGTCGGGATCTTGTCGGGAGTGCTGAGGATGCAGGTGTGTCGACCGTGCAGTGGTCGACATGTGGCCGAACGGTCGTTTCGGCTGCTTGCCGCTCGCCCGCGCGTGTCGTCCGCTTGGGTGAGCTCTGATTCGCCGGCGTGTCGTCCGTTGGACGGTCGACACGCCCGCCGGTGCAGGCCGACTCGTCATCGTTCGCGCCGGTTTGCGTCGCGCGTGTCGTCCGTTGGGCGGCCGGTTCGCTGTCCGCGTGGGTGGTCGGGCCTGGTTGTGGTGCCGGCTTGTTCGGGGTTGGCGCAGCGAACGTCGGGCGTGTCGTCGATTGGCGGGTCGACTCGCCGTTGGGCTGGGTGTGTCGTCCGTTCGGTGGTCGGCTGGTTGGTTGTTCGCGCGGGTGGGTTGGCGGGTCCACTGGATGTCTGGTGGTGCGTTGGCGATTGGGTTGCTGGCTCGAATTGCTTCGGGCGCGGGGGCGTGTCGGTCGTTCAGGGGTTGGCTTGGGCGGCTGTTTTCGTCCCGGGTATTCATCCGATGTACTACGCAATTGTTCAATGCTCTCTTTTGCGCCGCGCTTTGGCTGCCTTGTCCACCACCGCGTCCCGCAAATCGATCGCCTGCCTGGCCGTGCGGTTCGGATGAACCGACCGGTCGTACCGCCACCCGGCCGCCACCGCGAACCGCCGCAGATCGGCCTCATCAAAACCCGTCGTCGGCAACCGCGCCAACAACGCCTCCTCGTCGTCGACCAGCAACACCGCCCGTGGCGCCGCCCACTGCACCAACACCGTCACCCCCGCTGGCAACCCGTGCCGCAACCCGGCCGCGTCGACCAGCGCCGGCCCTCGCTCGTCCACGATCAACCCGCCGTTGTGCCACCATCCCGCGGTCGGTGCCGGACCGTCGGTCGCCAACCACCGGTCGACCCGTCCACCGATACTCCGCGGCTGATCGTCCGGCGACCGCAGCGGCCGCACCCACACCCTGGCGTCACCGGGCGCGAGATTGTCCGGCCGCAGCAACTGTTCCTCGGCCACTCGCCGCGCCTCGCGCACCCTCGCCCACCCGATCCCCATCGGCACACCCGCCACCACCTGACCGGCGACGAGCACTCCGACCAGCCACCGCCACCGCACGCCGTTCAACGCCAGGATCGCGTCGGACATCACCACCGCCAATGACACCACGTACGCCCAGCCGATCAACCGGTGCGCCGACCGGGGCGGCTGCCGGCGCATCCAGTCGACGACCACGGGCAACGCCACCGTGACCGCGAGGCCCGCGATCACCCACGGCCAGTAGCCCTGCCCCATCAGGGTTCCTCCTCGCACGCTCACCGCAGGCCCGTACTCAGCGCAGCGCCCCGGCCGGCCTCGTCTCCCAAATTGTCCACAGAGGACGATAACCCTGCCTCGGCCAGAACACCGACGACAAGGGATTCGGCGGGTTGTAATACAGGTAGGTGCCGACAACACCGGCGCGCGCCAACTCCCGGTGCGCCACCACCATCAGCGCCCGCCCGACACCGGTGCCGCGTGCGCCCGGCAGCACCGAAACGCTGTTCACGTAACCCCATCGACCTGGCGGCACCGGAAACCGGCGCTGCGCCTGGGGATCCGCCTCCGTCACCCAGCATTCGGCGAGCCCGACGGCCACGCCGTCCCGCTCGGCCAGCCACACCGGGTCGCCGCGACCGACGCGGTAGGTGAGCGCGTCCCGCTTGATGTCGGCCGCATCGGGCCGCACGATCGTGCCGCCGACCTGCGCGGAGTAGGCCAGTTCGGCCAAGGCGAGCGGCACCGCGATGTCGACGTCGGACAGGGTCGCCTGCCGGATCACCAGTCCACGCGGTGAGGACGACGGTCGTTCACGTTCCGGGCGCCGCACCGCGAGCACCGACAGCGGCTGGAAGCCGTGTGCCAGCAGCACGCCGCTGCCCGCGGTGTCCCTGCTCGGCCACGTCACCACACAGGCCGAGTCGACGCCGGGCACGCCGGTCCGGTCCATCAACTGCCGCCACGCCCGCAGCAACGCGTCCAGTCCGAGTCCGGGCTCGTCGCCGACCAGCGGGTACAACTCCCAACTGTCGTGCGCCGACCACAGGCTGGTCGGCATACCGGGACCGTGTGTCGTCCTGGTCAGCACGCCGGCCACCCGGTCACCGCCGGGCAGCGCGGCCGTCAGCACGTCGCCGTCCGGGTCGGGAGCGGCAGGCGGCAGCAGTGGATCCAACCCGGCGAACCGGGCCGCCTGCGCCTCCCGCAGGCTCCGCGTGATGATCACGCCAACCCCCGTCACACCCGCTGACAGCAGAATATGGCCGTACCAGGGAACAACCTGCCACGCAGCGGGCTCCACTGCCCCCACACCCGCGTGTGACCTTCCGGCCATTCCGGCTCCACGAGATCGGTGAGCACCATGCCGGCGGCCCTGATCTGGCGGACGAAGTCGCCGAGCGTCCTGTGGTGCTCCACGTAGGTTGCCCGACCCGAGTCGTCCACCTCAACGTAAGGAGTCCTGTCGAAATAGGACTGCACGACGGTGAGGCCGTCCGGCCCTGGATCGTCCGGGAAAATCCACCGCATCGGGTGGGTGACCGCGAACACCCAGCGGGCACCGGGCCGCAGCACCCTGGCCACCTCGGCGAGCACGGCACCAGAGTCGGCGACGAACGGGATCGCGCCGAACGCCGAGCAGGCGATGTCGAAACTCGCGTTCGCGAACGGCAACTGGTCCGCGCTGGCCTGCACCAGCGGCACGCCGATGCCCGTGGCGGCGTTGTCCGCGACCGCGTGCCGCAACATGCCGGCGGACAGGTCCAGTCCCACGGCGTACGCGCCGTGCCGGTTCAGCCACCTGGCGCACGCCGCGGAACCACAGCCGACCTCCAGCACCTTCCGGCCGGCGATGTCGCCGAGCAGGTGCGCGTCGGCCTCCCGAATCCCTTCCGGGCACCAGACGAAGTCGGCGTTGCCGAGGAAGTCGCCGTGTTCGGCCTGATAGTCGTCGGCGTCCGCGTCCCACCAGGCGCGACTGGCGTCCCGGGACTCGTGTGCGCCGACACCGCGCCTGGCGATGCCGACCGTGCCCAGTGCCAGTTCCGCGCTCAGGTGCCGCGCGGGTGCCGGTTCCCGCGCTTTGCCAAGCGATTTCGGTTGCAATTCGATTTCGGTTGAGCCAGGCGCGGTGTCTTCCGGCTCGGTCACGACTGGCTCCTCGACAGTAGGTACCACTGCATCCTGGGTCCCTGATCGTGCCAGGCGCGTGCGTCTTCCCTCGTCGGAGCGACGAATTTGCGGTACGACCTCGAACTCGCGTACGATATCGCCCGCGCAGTGGGTCTACTGCCTGCGGTCCCGCACGTCGGGAATCGGGCCGCCTCCGTCGTTGTTGACCAGAGATGACATCGACGTCTCGTCCCTCCGCACGCCGTCCGACCTTCAGGCGCACGCACAGGCAGATGTCCACCAACAACACCCAATCCCTACCGGAGCAACCCACCTAATGTCCACCGACACCACCACCGTCCCGGCTGGCCAGGCCGCGACGCAGCAGGTCGCGATCAACGACATCGGGACGGCGGAGGATTTCCTCGCCGCCGTCGACAAGACGATCAAGTACTTCAATGACGGCGACATCGTCGAGGGGACCATCGTCAAGGTCGACCGTGACGAGGTCCTGCTCGACATCGGTTACAAGACCGAGGGCGTGATCCCCTCCCGCGAACTGTCGATCAAGCACGACGTCGACCCCTCCGAGGTGGTCAGCGTCGGCGACGAGGTCGAGGCGCTGGTCCTCCAGAAGGAGGACAAGGAAGGCCGCCTGATCCTGTCCAAGAAGCGCGCCCAGTACGAGCGCGCCTGGGGCACCATCGAGGCCCTGAAGGACAAGGACGAGCCGGTCCGCGGCACGGTGATCGAGGTGGTCAAGGGCGGCCTGATCCTGGACATCGGCCTGCGCGGCTTCCTGCCGGCGTCGCTGGTGGAGATGCGCCGGGTGCGTGACCTGCAGCCCTACGTCGGCCGCGAGCTGGAAGCCAAGATCATCGAGCTGGACAAGAACCGCAACAACGTGGTCCTGTCCCGCCGCGCCTGGCTGGAGCAGACGCAGTCCGAGGTCCGCAGCGAGTTCCTCAACCAGTTGCAGAAGGGCCAGGTCCGCAAGGGCGTGGTGTCCTCGATCGTCAACTTCGGCGCGTTCGTCGACCTGGGCGGCGTGGACGGCCTGGTGCACGTCTCCGAGCTGTCCTGGAAGCACATCGACCACCCGAACGAGGTCGTCGAGGTGGGCCAGGAGGTCACCGTCGAGGTCCTGGACGTCGACATGGAGCGCGAGCGGGTCTCGCTGTCGCTGAAGGCGACGCAGGAGGACCCGTGGCGGCAGTTCGCCCGCACCCACGCGATCGGCCAGATCGTGCCGGGCAAGGTCACCAAGCTGGTGCCGTTCGGCGCGTTCGTCCGGGTGGATGAGGGCATCGAGGGTCTGGTGCACATCTCCGAGCTGGCCGAGCGGCACGTGGAGATCCCCGAGCAGGTCGTGCAGGTCAACGACGACGTGATGGTCAAGGTCATCGACATCGACCTGGACCGCAGGCGGATCTCGCTGTCGCTGAAGCAGGCCAACGAGGGCTTCACGCCGGACACCGAGTTCGACCCCACCCAGTACGGCATGGCCGCCGAGTACGACACCGAGGGCAACTACATCTACCCCGAGGGCTTCGACCCGGAGACGCAGGACTGGCAGGAGGGCTACGACAAGCAGCGCGAGGAGTGGGAGCGCCAGTACGCCGAGGCGCACGCCCGCTACGAGCAGCACATGAAGCAGATCGTCAAGGCCGCGGCCGCCGACGCGGAGGCCGGTGCCGGCGAGTCGGCCCAGGGCGGCAACTACTCGTCCAGCGACGAGAACACGCAGTCCGGGTCCAGCGGCACGCTGGCCAGCGACGAGCAGCTCGCCGCGCTGCGCGAGCGGCTGTCCGGCGGCGTCTGAGCCGTACGGCCGACACCACAGCGGTTCGAGGTCCCGCGCCGGTTCGCCGGTGCGGGACCTCGCCCTTTCCGGCGGGCGCGATTACCGTGCGGCCATGAAGCGTCGCTGGTGGGCGGCCGGTTCGGCGATGGTCGCCCTCGTCCTGGCCGGCTGCACGTCGGCGCCGCCGCCCACCGCCCGGCCGACGATCCCGGCGTTCAGCTCGGCCACCGTGACCACCGCTCCGGTGCGCGGCACACTGCCGCAGTCCTGCGCCGACGTGGCGTCGGCCAGCGACGTGGACGCCATCGTGGGCCACCAGCTGACCGGGTCGGCCGCCGAGGTGCGCGGCATCGCGGAGCCGGCCATCCACCGCACCGGCCGCCTGGACTGCTACTACGGCATCCCGGCGGGACAGCCGGTCACGGCGGGCGTGCTGTCCATCGGGATCGCCGGCTACACCGACGCGGCGTCGGCCGCGCAGCGGGTCACCGACACCGTGAACGCCGCGCGACAGGCCGGCGACAGCACCAGCGACGTCACCCTCGGGTCGCGCGACGCCGTGCTGGTGATCGGTCCGCGCAACCAGGAACTGGTGCTGTCGGCCGGTGAGCTCACCGTCCTGATCAGTGCGGACACCGGTGTGCTCAGCCGAACGTCGAATGGCGACCAGTTGCGGAAGCTGGCTGGAAAGGCGCTGGCGGGCGACTGACACAATCCAGCCATGTTGCGTGTTGGGCTCACCGGGGGAATCGGTTCCGGCAAGTCGACGGTGGCCGGCCGGTTGGCCGAGCACGGCGCGACCGTGATCGACTCGGATCGCATCGCCCGCGAGGTGGTGGCGGCGGGCACCGAGGGGCTGGCCGAGATCGTCGACCAGTTCGGCGCCGGCATGCTCACGCCGGACGGTTCGCTGGACCGCGCCGCGCTGGCCGGCGTGGTGTTCGCCGACGACACGGCCCGCGACCGGCTCAACGCGATCGTCCACCCCAAGATCGCCGCCCGGACCGCGGAACTGCTGGGCGCCGCCGCGCCCGACGCGATCGTGGTGCACGACGTGCCGCTGCTGGTGGAGAACGGCATGGGCGCCGCGTACCACCTGGTGATCGTGGTGGACGCACCGGTCGAGCAGCGGGTGGCCCGGCTGGTGGCCGACCGGGGGATGACTGAGCAGGACGCCCGCGCCAGGATGGCCACGCAGGCCACCCAGGAGGCCCGCAGGGCGGCCGCGGACGTGTGGCTGGACAACTCGGGCACCCCGGACCTGGTGCTCGCCCAGGTCGACCCGTTGTGGGCGGACCGGCTGGTGCCGTACGAGGCGAACGTGCGGCTGCGCCGGTCGCCGGTGCGCGGCGGACCGAAGCTGGTGCCCTACGACCCGACCTGGCCGGTGCAGGCCGAGCGGATCATGGCGCGGCTGCGGCTGGCCGCGGGGGAGCGGGCCCTGCGGGTGGACCACATCGGGTCGACGTCGGTGCCCGGCATCGCCGCGAAGGACGTGATCGACGTGCAGCTCGCGGTGCCGAGCCTGACAGACGCGGACAAGCTGGCCGATCCCCTGGCGGCGGCCGGTTTCCCGTGCTACGAGCTGCCGCTGACGGACACCCCGTACCCGCCCGACCTGGACCCGGAGCACTGGCGCAAGCGGGTGGCGGTGTCCGCCGACCCGGGCCGCTGGGTGAACGTGCACCTGCGCGAGCACGGTGGCCCGGGCTGGCGGGCGGGCCTGCTGTTCCGGGACTGGTTGCGGGCTTCACCCGACTGGGTGGCGGACTACCAGGCGCTGAAGGAGCGGCTGGCCGCGGAGTTCGCCACCGGCAGCGCTACCGACTACGGCGAGGCGAAGACGCCGTGGATGCGCACGGCGTACGCGGAGATGGAGCGGTGGGCGCAGCGGACCGGATGGCGACCGTGAGTCACAGCGGCGGCCACGGCGTGCGGATGCCGTGGTAGGTCAGCCAGTGCGCCAGGTCGTGGTCGCACCGGCTCAGCTCCTCCAGCGTGCGGTGGATCGTGCGCAGGGCCATGTCGGCGTCGTCCGGTCGCAGCACGCGCCCGGAGACGGCGGCGGCGAACTCCTCGGCGCCGACGATGCGGGCGGTGGTCTCGCCGGGCACGGACAGGCCGAGCAGCAGGTCGGTGGTCCGCCACGATCGGGTGTCGCGCTGTACGCGGACGGCGGTGAGCACCGCGGGACCGCTGCGCGCGTGCCGGGAGCGGGGCCGGCGATGGGTGAGCCGCAGACCACGGTCCGGAATCAGCCAGGTGACCTCGCTGTCCACGAACGGGTCATCGGGGGTGGGTGACTCCATCCGCAGGCCCCAGCTCTCCACCTGGCAGAAGGCCAGCCGGACGCAGCTACCCGAAGAGTAGCTGCGCTCCGCGGTGAACGTGTCGACTATGTCCACCAACTGGGGCGTTATGGCGGTTCCCACCGGGCCGAGGGTAGCGGTGAGTGTGCGGTTCGTGACACCGGGGGTCGATTCGTTATATGACGATTCGATCACGAATCAATACCGTGAGTACATCGAGTGCAAATCGACTCGGCAACTGTGCACCGGGAGTGAACACGGTCAGTGGCGGTGCCAGGTGAGGTCCATGCCCAGCCCGCCCAGCCAGCGTCGCAGGTCGTAGCCGTGCGCCGCCAGGCGGTCGACCGTCCGGTGGGTGGTCTCGATCGCCTGCTGTGCCGTGCGGCCGTCGATGAAGCCCTCGGCCGTCGCGGCGAGCAGTTCGTCGGTGTCCAGCACGGCCAGCCCGCGGCCGGTGCGGAGCGTGATGTCGAGGTAGAGGTCGACCAGTTGCCACGTGTGCTCGCCCGGCCGGATCAGGGCGATGTCGACGTAGAAGTCCTCGTCGATCTCGTGGCCGGGGTGGAAGTGCCAGTCGGAGACCTGGATGCCCAGCTCGGGCAGCAGCCAGGACTCGCGGTAGGCGAGGTCGGCGTGGCCGGGCACCGGTCGCGCCATGTAGAGCCCGAACGGCTCGACCCGGTACTCGTCCACCCGCCGGACGAAGCCCTTCGGGTCGACATGGCACATGCCGGGCAGGTCGAACGTCTCGATCTTCGGCGGATGGACGTCCACCCGGTCGGCCGCGTCGCCGCGGCGGGCCGCCGGGACCAGGTGCGGGCTGACGGTCATGACCTCATCCTGCCCGCCGGGCGGCACGTCCCGCACGACTGAATCGGGTATCACTCATACGAGTGGTAATCGGTCGGACCGGCGGAGAGCTTTACGCCCAGGGCGAGCAGGGCCTGACGACCTCGAAGTTGTCGGCCGGTCGGCCTACCCTCGACGCCGTGGCATTCGCGACCGAACTCCCCGTCACCGCACACTCCGAGTTCCGCCCCATCGGTGAGATCCCCCGCTCCGAGGGCACCTTCCGCATGGTCAGCGACTACGAGCCGGCCGGTGACCAGCCACAGGCCATCGCCGAGCTGACCAGGCGGATCAAGGCCGGCGAGAAGGACGTGGTGCTGCTCGGCGCGACCGGCACCGGCAAGTCCGCCACCACGGCCTGGCTGATCGAGCAGGTGCAGCGGCCGACCCTGGTGATGGTGCCGAACAAGACGCTGGCCGCCCAGTTCGCGAACGAACTGCGCGAGTTCTTCCCGCACAACGCGGTCGAGTACTTCGTCAGCTACTACGACTACTACCAGCCCGAGGCGTACGTCCCGCAGACCGACACCTACATCGAGAAGGACTCGTCGATCAACGAGGACGTGGAGCGGCTGCGGCACTCGGCCACCATGAGCCTGCTGTCCCGGCGGGACGTCATCGTGGTGTCGACCGTGTCCTGCATCTACGGCCTGGGCACGCCCCAGTCCTACCTGGACCGCTCGATCGCGCTGGAGGTCGGCCAGACCATCGACCGCGACCTGCTGCTGCGGGCCCTGGTCGACGTCCAGTACACGCGCAACGACCTGGCGTTCTCCCGGGGCACGTTCCGGGTGCGCGGCGACACCGTCGAGGTCATCCCGGCGTACGAGGAACTGGCCGTCCGGATCGAGATGTTCGGCGACGACATCGACCGGCTCTACTACCTGCACCCGCTGACCGGCGAGATCGTGCGCGAGGTGCAGGACCTGCGGATCTTCCCGGCCACCCACTACGTGGCCGGTCCGGGCCGGATGGAGAAGGCGATCGCCGGGATCGAGGCCGAGTTGGAGGAACGGCTGGCGGTCCTGGAGCGGCAGGGCAAGCTGCTGGAGGCCCAGCGGCTGCGCATGCGCACGTCGTACGACGTGGAGATGATGCGGCAGGTCGGGTTCTGCTCCGGCATCGAGAACTACTCGCGGCACATCGACGGCCGCGAGGCAGGTTCCGCGCCGGCCACGCTGATCGACTACTTCCCCGAGGACTTCCTGCTGGTCATCGACGAGTCGCACAACACGGTCCCGCAGATCGGCGGCATGTACGAGGGCGACATGTCCCGCAAGCGCACCCTGGTCGAGCACGGCTTCCGGCTGCCCAGTGCGATGGACAACCGGCCGCTGACCTGGGAGGAGTTCAGCGACCGGATCGGCCAGACGATGTACCTGTCGGCCACGCCCGGCCCGTACGAGCTGGGCCAGACCGGCGGCGAGTTCGTCGAGCAGGTGATCCGCCCGACCGGTCTGGTGGACCCGCAGATCGTGGTCAAGCCCACCGAGGGCCAGATCGACGACCTGGTGCACGAGATCCGTGAGCGGGCCGAGAAGGACCAGCGGGTCCTGGTCACCACGCTGACCAAGAAGATGGCCGAGGACCTGACCGACTACCTGCTCGAACTGGGCGTCCGGGTGCGCTACCTGCACTCCGAGGTCGACACGCTGCGCCGCGTCGAACTGCTGCGGCAGCTCCGTCTCGGCGACTACGACGTGCTGGTCGGCATCAACCTGCTGCGCGAGGGCCTCGATCTGCCAGAGGTCTCCCTGGTGTCCATTTTGGACGCCGACAAGGAGGGCTTCCTGCGCAGCGAGACGTCGCTGATCCAGACCATCGGACGTGCCGCCCGTAACGTGTCCGGTCAGGTGCACATGTACGCCGACCGCGTCACCGCGTCCATGCAGCGGGCCATCGACGAGACGGAACGCAGGCGGGCCAAGCAGATCGCGTACAACACCGAACGCGGCCTCGACCCGCAGCCGCTGCGCAAGCGGATCGCCGACATCCTGGACCGGGTGTACGCCGAGGCCGAGGACTCCGACCGCGAGTCGGTGCCGGTCGGTGGCTCCGGCCGCAACACCTCGCGCGGCAAGCGCGCCACCGGCGAGCCGGGCGGCGGCCACCGCAGCGCCGGCGTGCTGGAGGCGGGCCGGGACCCGAAGACCATGCCGAGGGCGGAACTGGCCGACCTGATCAGCCGGCTGACCGAGCAGATGATGAACGCCGCCCGCGAGCTCCAGTTCGAGCTGGCGGCCCGGCTGCGGGACGAGATCGCCGACCTGAAGAAGGAACTGCGCGGCATGGACGCGGCGGGCGTGAAGTAGCCGCCGTGGACGTGAACGACGTGATCGCGCACGGCATGGGCAAGCCCGGTGCGGAGGAGACGTATCCGTGGGGCGACGGCGAGCTGGTCTGCAAGGTCGGCGGCAAGGCGTTCGCGTTCATCGGGCTGGAGTCCGGGACGGTCGGCGTCAAGTGCGGCGCCACGGCGGAGGCGGCCGCGGAGTGGCGGGACCGCTACCCGGACGCCATCACCCCCAGCTCGTACATCGGCCGGTACGGCTGGAACACGGTGGCGGTGAACGGCGTGCCCGCGGACGAGGTGCTGGAACTGATCGACATGTCCTACGACAACGTCGTCGCCCGCCTGCCGAAGTCCAAACGCCCCTAGCGCAGCGCGATCAGGCCGGCGTTGGTCGGCCGGAAACCGCACGCGCCGAAGTAGAAGCCGGTCAGGTGATCCTCGAAGTCGACGTGCAGCCACTCGCAGCCGGCCGCGCGGGCGTGGTGGACGGCCGTGGCGACCAGTTGCCGGCCGACGCCCCGCCGCCGGAACGGTGTGGCCACCAGCGTGTCGAGGACGAAGGCGTGCATGTCGCCGTCCCACGCGACGTTGACGAACCCGACCAGTTCGTCGCCGTCGTGGGCGCACACCCAGCCCAGGCTGTGCCGGTGCACCATGGCCCGCCAGTCGACGTCGAGGCGGTCGTGGCCGAAGCCCTCCGCGTGCAGCGCGTTGAGCGAGCCGTTGTCGAAGTCGCCCCGCCACTCGTAGGTGACCGGCATCAGCTGGTGATGTCCTTCGTGGCGAAGCGGCGGACGGCCAGCGCCGTGAGGATCACGCCGTAGACCAGGGCGGACAGCACGCCCCGGGCCATGTCGCCCCAGTCGATCGACGAGCTGAGCAGGTCGCTCCACGCGAAGGCGTAATGGGTGGGCAGGTACTCGCGCAGGCCACCCAGCGCGGTGATCGAGTCCAGGATCTGCGACAGGATCGACACCAGCACCGCGCCGCCCACCGCGCCCAGCGGCGCGTTCGTCGACACCGTCAGCAGCAGCGCCAGCCCGGCCACCCACAGCAGGCTCAGCGCCAGGTACACCACGGCCAGCCCGAGCCGGCCGACCGCGGTGCCGAACGACAGCGCCTCACCGGTCGGCCCGACCAGGTCGCTGGTGCCGTACCAGAGCACGCCCACCAGCAGACCCACCGCGGGCAGCAGCACCAGCCCGGCCAGTGACAGCAGCGACGCGACGATCGCCTTCTGCCGCAGCAGCCTGCCGCGCGGCACCGGCACCGCCAGCAGGTACTTCAGTGTCGACCACGACGCCTCGCTGGCCACCGTGTCACCGAAGAACAGCGCCACGATCACCACGAGCAGGAAGCCGGCCGACGCGAACAACGCGAACACGGTGAAGTTCGCGCCACTCTGCGTGGCCAGGTCGACCAGTTGGCCGGAGTTCCGGTTGGAGCTGCCGTTGCCGATCTGGAACGCGATCAGCAGCAGGAACGGCAGCACGACGAGGAAACCGAGCGCGATGTGGGTGCGCCTGCGGCGCAGTTGCCGGACCAGTTCGACCCGGATCGGCAGGGTCCGCCCGGCCCGGTAGCCGGCGGCCGCCCCACCTGTCGCGACACTCATCGCTCACCGCCCACCAGTTGCAGGAACGCGTCCTCCAGCCGCCGCCTCGGCCCGACCTGGTCCACCGCGACACCGGCGCGGACCAGCGCGTCCACCGCCGCCGCCCGCGGCACCCCGTTCAGCCGGGCGTGCACCTCCTGGCCGGACGCCGACGGCTCGTCGGCCAGGCCGGGCAGTTCGCCCAGGACCGTCATGGCACGGGCCACGTCGTCCACCCGGAACGACGTCTCGCCGCCACCGCTGACGATCTCCGCCACCTCGCCCGCCGCGACCAGCCGTCCCTTGTGCATCACCACGACGTGGGTGCAGGTCTGCTCGACCTCGGTGAGCAGGTGGCTGGACACCAGCACCGTCCGGCCGCCGGCCGCGTAGCCGCGCAGCACCTCGCGCATGTCCCGGATCTGCGGCGGGTCCAGGCCGTTGGTCGGCTCGTCCAGGACCAGCAGGTCCGGCAGGCCGAGCATCGACTGCGCGATGGCCAGGCGCTGCCGCATCCCCTGGCTGTAGGTGCCCACCTTGCGCCGCACCGCGGTGCCGAGCCCGGCGATCTCCAGTGTCTCGTCGAAACGGGCGTCCGCCTCCGGTCGGCCGGTCGCCGCCCAGTACAGCCGCAGGTTGGCAGTACCGGACAGGTGCGGCAGGAAACCAGCACCCTCCACAAAGGACCCGATGCGGGACAGCACGGGTGAACCGGGGCGGATGCGGTGGCCGAACACGCGGATCGAGCCGCCGGTGGGCCGCACCAGGCCCATCATCATGCGCAGCGCGGTCGTCTTCCCGGCGCCGTTGGGTCCGAGCAGGCCGACCACCTGGCCGCGGGCCACCTCGAAGGACAGGTCGTCCACCGCGACCACACCGCCCGGATACGACTTGGCCAGCCCGTTGAGCACCAGCGGCGTGCCGGCCAGGGCAGGGTCGACGTCGTCACCGCGCCGCCTGCGCACCAGCAGCACGACACCGGCCAGCAGGCACAGCACCAGCACCGCACCGATCGCGGCCAACTGCCCGACCGGCAGGCCGGACGAGCCCTCGGTGCCCGGCACCACCGGCACCGCCAGCGTGGAGCCGGCCAGCGCGACCCGCAGCACGGCCGGGCCGGCCAGGTTGGCGTAGCTCTGGTCGGTGGTCGACACCACCAGTTCCAACCGGTGCCCGGCCTGCACGGGTTGCACGATGCCGGGCAGGGTCACCGTCACGTCCACCGGAGAACCGTTGGCGGGCAACGGATCCACCCGGACCGGCGCGACGGCCGCACCAGGCAGGACGCGGGTGCCGTTCGGGCCGGCGTCGTACAGCTTGGCGAACAGCACCGCCTGGCCGTTCGGGTCCTGGCCGGGCACGGCACTCACCCGCAGCCGCACCGTCGCCGAACCGGCGACCAGCAACTGGCTGGGCATCGGGCCGCTGGTGAACGCGGCGAACTCGCCGGGCACGTCCGACGTGAGCCGGCCGCTGAGCGCGCCACCCAGGCCGGGCAGGCCGCTGACCGCGGCCGGGCTGCC
>DATEPR010000502.1:0-2530 GCA_035273045.1 Pseudonocardiaceae bacterium
CGGGCCGGGGCCGCGTGGATCGCCGGCAGCCGGCTCGTCGCGGCGCGGGTCGACGGGCACCCGGCCACGGTCACCCCGAAGGGCCAGGTGCGCTTCACGGCGCCGACAGGGGTTGAGACGAACCTGCGGCTCGTCGTGGCCCTCCGCCGGCCGGAGTGCACCTCGCCCGATGCGGCGGGCTGACGCGTCGTGAGCGCCAGCCCGCCGCGATGGGCTCAGCGGATGCCGATCCTGAACAGGCCGCGGCCGTGGGTCGCCGCGACGACGTAGCGGCGGCTCGGGCTGACGGCCAGGTTCCAGGTGGCGACATCGGGCAGGCCGTGTCCGAGGCGGGCCCAGTGGCGGCTCCCGTCACGGGCGACGAACACGCCCAGGTCGGTCGCGACGACCAGCTTGTGGTGCACGATCGCCACGTCCTCTGCCGGGTTGTCCGGCAGGTTCCCGCTCATGTTCTTCCAGGTCTGCCCGCCGTTCCACGACTCGAACACGTGGCCGACGCCGCCCGCCGGGATCCAGCGGCGTGAGAAGCCGCCGAACGTGACCACGACGTGATTCGGGTCGTGGCGGTCGACGTCGAACCCGGTGATGTAGCGGTTGGGCAGGTTCGGCGCGTGCACCGTGTGCCACGTGCCGCCGGCGTTCGTGTCGATCCCGGACGTGAACGGCACGCCCGAGGCCGGATTGCACGGCAGGGCGCACCAGCCGGCGTAGATCGTGCTGCCGTTGACGCCCAGCGCCGTCGTCGACGCGTGGGTGTCGTGCACGATCTTCCAGTCGCACGCCGTCGCCGAGCAGTGGGTGTTCCACCCGGCGTGGTCGTCCCAGATGAACTCGCCGGCCGTGACCCAGTGGGTCGGGTTGTTCACGTCGGCCTTGAGCGGCGTGATGAACTGCGGCGCCGGGTCGCACGGGTTCGGCGTGTACGTGAACGCGCCGCAGGCCGGGCTGATCTCGCGGTAGTGCTTGCCCGCGTCGGTGCTGAGCGCCGGATCCATGTCGACGTACTCGTTCACGACGTGGTTGGCGTTCTTCGGGTCGACGATCACCTTGCCGCCGTCACCCGTGAACCCCTGGGTGACCAGGGGGGAGTGCGGGCGAACCAGCGTCGCCCCGTTGTCCTGCAGGCCGCCCCAGTAGGCGTCGCCGCCGTCCATCTTGCCGATGCCGGCGCCGTAGTACTGGATCGTGTGCAGCGTCGCGTTCAGGTCGACCCAGCCCGCCTGGTTGTGGGCCGAGAGCGGCCGTCGCCACACGCCGCCGTCGCTTCCGGTGTAGAAGGTGTGGCCCACGATCAATGCGGCGTGCTGGTCGGTGTGCGCCGTCGGCGGGCAGTGGCACGCCAGCAGGTAGTCGCCGTAGGGCGCGATCGTCGACCAGGTCTGCCCGCCGTCGAAGGACTGGTAGACCTCCTCCAGGCCCGCGTACACGTGCAGCGGGTTGTGCGGGTCGACCGCGATGTACTCGTTGTACCAGGTCTGCGCCCCCGGCCACTGGCCGAACAGCGGCGGCTCGGCCGAGCCGGAGTTCGCGAGCTTGTGCGCGTCGGCCACCAGCGTCCACGGGCCGGCCGGCCTTCCGCTCTTCGAGACGTAGATGCCCTGCAGGTTCGTGAACCCCGTGGACGGCGACGGGTTCTCGAGCATCTCCGGCGACTCGATGATCGCGTAGATCCGGCCCTTGCCGGCCGCGAAGGTCGTCCGTCCGATGTCGCCAACGTCGATGTCGCCCGTGGGCGTGATGCGGTGGAAGGTCCCCGCCTTGCCCCAGCGCTTCGAGACGTAGAACCCGTTGTACTTCAGGTCCGACGGCAGCGTGCCGCCGCGCCAGCCGAGGGCCGCCAGCACGACGCGGCCGCCCGTGCCGGGCTGGAACGTCACGTCGGTGATGAACGACGTGCGGTACGGGGAGTGGTGCGGATTCGGGTCGGGCTTCAGCACGACGTTCCACCGGCCTCCGGGCGACGCGCTGTGGCGCATGAGCCCGGAGCTCGTCGCCGCGAACACGTGACCGGCCGAGAAGTGCAGGTAGTAGACGGTGCGGCTCTGCAGGGCGGTGCCGCCGACGCGGTGCCAGACGTGGCCGTGCCGGGTGATGCGGTAGACCCCGAGCGCCGCGAAGCTGTCGAAGCTCGTGTTCGCCTCGCCGAGGCCGACCCACACGGAGCCGTCCTTGGGGTTGGTCGCGAGCGCCCCGATCGAGAGCCGCGGAAGGCCCTTCGACCAGAACTTCCAGTGGCGGCCGCGGTCGGTCGACTTCCAGACGCCGCCGTCGGCGGCGCCGCCGTAGATCGCATGGCCGGACGCCGTCAGCGCTGTCATCCGTCCGGTGACCAGGCCGTAGCCGGCGCCGAAGTCACTCCAGATGGGATCGGTGTAGCCGGGCACCGGGTCGTCCAGGAACGGCTTGTCGGTCAGCGCATGCCACGACCCGCCGTGGGTCGAGATCCCGGCGGCCTGCGCCTGGGCGGCGGCATACGCCGCGGCCGAGACCGAGGCGGCCGGCGCCGTGCGCATGTACGACTCCATCGCGG
>DATEPR010000503.1:0-8838 GCA_035273045.1 Pseudonocardiaceae bacterium
GCGGCGATCGCCGCCGGCACCTCGGCGCCCACTGCGTGCTCGATCAGGTTCGCCGACCAGGGCGCGCCACCCACCTTGCGGCGCATCTCGACGTACTCGATCGGGTTGGCCACCCGGCCCTCGTTGATGTTGGCCAGCTCCCACAGCGACTCGTCCAGCAGGTTCTTCGTGCTCTCCACGAACCGCCGCCGCCAGTCCGCCGAGTGGCTGGGCACCGTCCTGGTCCACAGGTCGGCCAGGCCGCGTTCCACCGGGTTCTCCGGTTCCTCGGTGATCACCCCGTCCACCGGCATGAACGCCGGCAGCCGGGCCAGGTACTCGCGGGCGCCCGCGATGTCGTTGGTGCGCTTGTACAGTTCGAGAAAGTGGTCGTCGAAGTAGAACACCCACACGTACCAGTCGGTGATCAGGTCCAGGCCGGTCTCGTCGGTGTCCGGGTGGGTGTAGGCGCACAGCAGCGCATAGTCGTGCGAGTCGAAGTCGTGCTCGTCCCAGATCGGGATGCCCTCCTGCGGGACGTCGATCATGTCCATCCGGTGGGCCCACGCCTTGCTGTGCGCCCGCGCCGCGTCCAGGTTCGGGTTCAGCCGTGCCGGATACGGCATGTAGAACTCCGGAAGCTGGAACGGCTGCTGCATGGCCGGCACCTGCCTTCCTCGACGCGGCGGGTGGTTCCCGCTCAACGCAGGCAACCAAACGACGCGCCGGGCGGCCAAGGGCCGGAACGTGGTTCCACACGATCGGGAGAGCCGGATCGCCCGACCGGCCCAGTGGAACCCCCGGGGGAGTGGGTCAGCGGTCGTACTTGAGGCGGGCCTGCTTGGGCACCTCGCCGAACCGGCCGGCCCGGAAGTCGCGGAACGCCTGTTCGATCTCGGCTTCCGCGTTCATCACGAACGGCCCACCGAGCACCACCGGCTCGCCGATCGGCCGGCCGCTGTAGATCATCACGATCGACTGCTCGTCCTGGTCGGGCGTCACCAGCCGCAGCGGGCCGGCCGCCGGGTCGGACCAGGCGACGTCACCGGCCTCGACGGTCCGGCCGGCGATGGACAGCGAACCGGACAGCACGTAGGCGAACGCCCGGTGGTCGGCGGGCAGCGGGTAGTCCACGGTCGATGCCGGGTCGACGGTGACGACCGCGCCCTGGATCGGCCAGTGGTTGGCCGCCGGGCCGGTCACGCCGGCGACCGTGCCGGACGCGACGTCGATCACCGCGCCGGGCAGCGTCACCTTCGGGCGGGCCGCGGTCAGCAGGTCCTGGTAGCGGGTGTCGGCCATCTTGTCGCTGGCCGGCAGGTTCAGCCAGAGTTGCAGGGTGTGGGCGTGCTCGTCGCGGAACGCGACCTCGCGGTGGATGATGCCGCGGCCGGCGGTCATCCACTGCACGTCACCGGGGTGCAGCGCGCCCGCGTTGCCCAGGCTGTCGCCGTGCTCCAGCACGCCGTCCAGCACCGTGGTCACCGTCTCCAGGCCGCGGTGCGGGTGCCAGTCGAAACCGGGCGCGGAGAACCAGTCCTCGACCATCACCAGGAACGGGTCGGTCAGCGCCGGGTTGCCCGGATCGAACACCAGGGCCTTGTCGTCCACCTGGGCGTCCGGGCCGAGCCGCCGCTTCGTGACTACCCTGTCCACACCACGCGCCATACCTCATGATAAGCCGGCCGGCCGACTGAGCATCCACAACGGACCGGAGTAGCCGATGACGATCGACCTGGGCGCGATCAGCGCGATCGACACCCACGTGCACGTCGAGTCGGACGGGCACGGCCACCAGTCGCTGGACGACGAACTCATGGCGGCCTCGGCCGCCTACTTCAAGGCCACCGCCAACCGGGCGCCTGGCCTGCCGGAGATCGCCGACCACTACCGGCGACTCGGGCTGGCGGCGGTGGTGTTCACCATCGACGCGCACACCGCCACCGGCCACCCCGCGCTGTCCAGCGAGGAGATCATCACGTCGGCGGCCGAGCACGCCGACGTGCTCATCCCGTTCGCGTCCGTCGACCCGCACGACGGCGCGAACGCCGTGGCACTGCTGCGTGACCTGGCCGCCGCCGGCGCCCGCGGCCTGAAGCTGCACCCGTCGCTCCAGGGGTTCGTGCCCAACGACCCGGCCCACTACCCGCTGTACGAGGCGGCCGCCGAACTGGGCCTGCCGATCGTGGTGCACACCGGGCAGACCGGGATCGGCGCCGGCCTGCCCGGCGGGCGCGGCGTGAAGCTGCGCTACTCGGACCCGATGCTGCTGGACGACGTCGCCGCCGACTTCCCGGCGCTCACCGTCGTCCTGGCGCATCCCTCGGTGCCGTGGCAGGACAGCGCGATCTCCATCGCCACGCACAAGGCGAACGTGTACATCGACCTGTCCGGCTGGTCGCCCAAGTACTTCCCGCCGCAACTGGTCGCGGCGATCAACCGCCAGCTCGGCCGGAAGGTGCTGTTCGGGTCGGACTACCCGCTCATCACGCCGGAGCGGTGGCTGCGCGACTTCGCCGCGCTGGACGTCAAGGACGACGTGCGGCCGTTGGTGTTGAAGGAGAACGCGGTGCGGATGCTCGGCCTGGCCGGAGCGACCGATGGCTGACTACGGGCTGGGCAGTTGGCCGAGGCGGCGGGCCCGGATCGACCCGGACGGTGTCGCGCTGCGCCAGGGCGACCGGGCACTCACCTACGCCGAGCTGGCCGCGCGGGTCGACCAACTGGCCGCCGGGCTGGTCACCCGGGGCGTCGGCCACGGCGACCGGGTCGCCTACCTGGGGCCGAACGAGATCGCCACGTTCGAGGTGATGTTCGCCGCCCACCGGCTCGGCGCGATCTTCACCCCGTTCAACACCCGGCTGGCCGACCCCGAGATCGCCTTTCTCGTGGGGGACGCCGAGCCGACCGTGTTCGTGCGGTCCGCCGCCGACCACGCCGAACTGCTCGCCACCGGCGCGGACCGGCCGGTCCCGGCCGCCGACGTCGGCCTGGACGACCCGGCCGTGATCCTCTACACCAGCGGCACCACCGGCCGGCCCAAGGGTGTCGTGCTCAGCCACGGCAACCTGACGTTCAACACGATGAACCAGTTCGCGCACGCCGACGTGCTGTCCTCGGACGTCGCGCTGTGCCTGTGCCCGTTGTTCCACGCCAGCGGCCTGGGCCAGGTGAGCCTGCCGACGCTGTTCAAGGGCGGCACCGTCGTCATGGTGCCCAGGTTCGACCCGGCTGCCGTGCTGGCGACGATCGAGCGGCTGCGGATCGCGTCGTTCTCGGCGGTGCCGACGATGCTGCGGATGCTGTGCGACCACCCCGACTTCGCCGGCACCGACCTGAGTTCACTGCGGTACGCGATCTACGGCGGCTCCATGGTCAGCGAGCGGGTCGCGGTGGCGTGGCAGCGCAGGGGAGTGGCGATCCTCCAGGGCTACGGCATGACGGAGGCCAGTCCCGGCGTGCACCTGGCGACCGTGGCCGGCGCCACCGACCGGCCGGTGTCCATCGGCGTCCCGCACTTCTTCACCGACGTCACGTTCGACCCGTCCCTGGACGAGACTCCGCCGGGGTCGTCCGGTGAACTCCTGGTGCGCGGGCTGAACGTGTCCCGCGGCTACTGGCGCCGCCCGGCGGAGACCGAGGCCGCGTTCACCGCCGGCTGGTACCGGTCCGGCGACATCGTCCGGGTCGACGACGACGGCTGGGCCTACGTGGTGGACCGGGTCAAGGACATCGTCATCTCCGGCGGCGAGAACATCAGTCCGTCCGAAGTGGAGGCCGCGATCAACGCGCTGCCCGGCGTCGTGGACAGCGCGCTGATCGGGGTGCCGGACGAGCGGTGGGGCGAGGTCGGGTCGGCGTTCGTCATCGCGTCCGATCCGAAGTGGACACCCGACTCGCTGCGCGCGGCGCTGGCCGGTGTGCTCGCCGGCTACAAGATCCCCAAGTACGTCCGGTTCGTCGACGACCTGCCCAGGACCGCCGTGGGGAAGGTGCGCCGGCAGGCGCTGCGCGAGCTCTAGTCGATCTCGATGCGCGGCGTGGCGACCCGGTCGAAGCCGACCCGCCGGCCCGGCCCGGTCATCCGGAACGGCAGCACCGCCCGGATGTCCGCGCTGGACGCGCCGACGTGCAACTCGACGTCCCCGGCGTCGACCTGGCGGTGCCCGGCGCGGCCGGTGTAGGACGTGAGGTCGGCGTGCAGCCCGAACGTCACCGTGGCCGTGGCACCCGGCGCCAACTCCACCCGCGTCGCGGCGATCAACTGCCGCACCGGCCTGGCCACCTCGGCCACCACGTCGTGCAGGTACACCTGGACCACCTCCGTGGTGGCGACCCCGGCGTCGTTGCGCAGCCGCACCGACACCTCGCAGGCGCCGTCCGTCGGCCAGCCGTCCCCGGCCGACACGTCCACCCAGGTGACCGGCGCGTAGGACAGGCCGTGGCCGAACGGGAACACCGGCGTCGGGTCGACGTTGCTCACCTCGGACCGCTGGCCCAGCGCCGCGGCCAGGTAGCTGGTCGGCTGGGTGGCCGCGGCCGACGGGAAGCTCACCGGCAGCCGGCCGGACGGGTTGACCCGGCCGGACAGCACGTCGGCCAGCGCGGTCGCGCCCTCCTCGCCGGAGTAGAACCCGCACACCGCGGCGGCCAGCCGGTCCACCTGCCGGGACAGCTCGTACGGCCGGCCGACCAGCAGCACCAGCACCACCGGGGTGCCGGTGGCCAGCACCGCCTCCAGCAACTCCTCCTGCCGGCCGGGCAACCGCAGGTCGGTGGCGTCGCAACCCTCGCCGGACGTGCCGTTGCCGAACAGGCCGGCCAGGTCGCCCAGCACCAGCACGCAGGTGTCCGCGTCGGCGGCCACCCGGACGGCTTCGGCGATGCCCTCGTCGTCGCCGCCCAGCACGGGAACACCCCGCGCGTAGGTCACCTGGTAGCCGGCCGGGTCGTCGCGCAGCGCCTCCAGCACCGTCGCCACCCGCACGCCCATCGGCACGTCCGGATGGTGCGCGCCGACATGCAGCGGGAAGGCGTAGCAGCCCATCATCGCGCTGGCCTCGTCGGCCCGCGGACCGATCACCGCGAGCTTCGCGCCGACCGGCAGCGGCAGCGTGTTCTCGTTGCGCAGCAACACGATCGACTTCCGCGCCAGGTCCAGCGCGATCGACCGCGCCTCGGGGTCGTCCAGGTCGATCGGCGTGCCGTCCAGCGCGGGCGGCTCCGGCGACCAGTCCGGGTCGAGCAGGCCCAGCTCGCATTTCTGGGTCAGCACCCTGGCGACCGCCCGGTCGATCAATGCCATGTCCACCGTGCCGGTGACCGCCGCCTCACGCAGCGGATCGCCGTAACAGTTGACGGTGGGCAGTTCCACGTCGATGCCGGCGTGCAGCGCGGCGCCCGCCGCGTCGCCCGGCGTGCCGGCCACGTGGTGCAGGTCGCGCAGGAACGCCACGGCGAAGTAGTCGGCGACCACGGTGCCGGTGAAGCCGTAGGTGCCGCGCAGCAGGTCGGTCAGCACCGCCGGATCGGCCGCCACCGGCACGCCGTCGTTGTCGGTGTAGGAGTTCATCACCGATCGGGCACCGGCGCGCAGCGCCATCTCGAACGGCGGCAGCAGCACGTCGGCGAGTTCCCTCGGGCCGATCGACACCGGCGCCAGGTTCCGGCCGGCCCGGGACGCCGAGTAGCCGACGAAATGCTTCAGCGTGGCCACCACGCCGGCCGACTCGATGCCCCGCACGTACGCGGCGCCGATCGTGCCGACCAGGTACGGGTCCTCGCCGATGGTCTCCTCGACCCGGCCCCACCGCATGTCCCTGGCCACGTCCAGCACCGGCGCGAGTCCCTGGTGGACACCCAGCCGGCGCATCAGCCGCCCGATGTGCCGGGCCATCCTGCCCACCGTGTCCGGGTCGAAGCTGGCGCCCCAGCACAGCGGCGACGGGTACACCGTCGCCTGCCACGCGGCCAGGCCGGTGAGGACCTCCTCGTGCGCCATCGCCGGGATGCCGAACCGGCCGGCTGCCATGATCTGCCGCTGGGTGCGGGCCAGGCCCTGCGCGCCGACCGTCGGGTCCACCGGAACCGTGCCGAACGCGCGGGTGAGCTGGCCGATGCCCTCCTTGATCAGGCTGTCCCAGTCCACCAGCGAGTCGGTGAAGTTCCGCCGGTGCGGCGCGACGTCCCCGGCGGCGTCCATGCCGACCCACACGCCGTACAGTTGGGCGATCTTCTCGCTCGCGGTCATCCTGGCCATCAGGTCGCGCACCCGTTCCGCGATGGGTGCGTTCGGGTCGCGCCAGGTGCCGACGGCTACGCCGCTGTCCAGTGTCACGTCGCTCCGTCCGTCGTCGGTCAAGGGATCTGCCGGCGGTCAGGCCGGTCCGGTCGACTGCCGCACGACGAGTCTCGTCGTGAGCGTGAGGTGAACCGGGTCGGAGTTCTCTCCCCGGATCAGGCGGATCAGCATGTCGATCGCGCTCTGCCCCATCTCCCGGATGGGCTGGTGCACCGTGGTCAGTGGGGGAGAGCTCAGCGCCGACTCCGGCACGTTGTCGAAGCCGACGACCGACAGGTCGTCCGGTACGCGCAGGCCGAGTGTGTGGGCGGTCTCGACGGTGGCGATGGCGGTGATGTCGTTGGCGGCGAAGACGGCGGTGGGCCGGTCCGGCCGGGACAGCAGCCGGATCGCGGAGTCGGCGGACACGCCCGCGTCGTAGGCGCCCGGCTCGACCAGGCTCTCGTCGACGGGCACGCCGGCGGCGGCGAGCGCCTGGCGGAAGCCTTCCTCGCGCAGCCGGGCCGACTGCAGGTCGGCGCGGCCGGTGAGCATGCCGATCCGGGTGTGGCCCAGGGCCAGCAGGTGTTCGGTGGCGAGTTGGGCGCCGCGCAGGTTGTCCGAGTCGATGGTGGGCAGGTCGGTGGGTCCGGTGTGCGGGTCGACGGCGACGATGGGCGCGTCGTAGCGGATGTCGACGACGGTGGGCGTGACCAGGATGGCGCCGTCCACCAGCGTGCCGGACAGGCGGGACAGGTACCGGCGCTCCCAGCCGACGTGGTCGCTGACGCGCCCGCCCGCCGAGTACACGACGAGCTCGAAACCGCTGCCCCGAATGGCGTCCGCGGCACCTTTGAGCAGTTCGGTGCTGAACGGTTCGAGGTCGGCGACCAGGATTCCGATGACGTTGGTGCGGTGGTTGCGCAGGCTCTGTGCGACCAGGCTGGCCTCGTAGCCGAGCTCGTCGATCACGGCTCGGACCCGGGCGGACGTGTCGGCGGCGACCCCGTACCGCTGGTTGATCACCTTCGACACGGTCGCCACGGAGACGCCCGCCCGGGCGGCGACGTCACGGATGGTGACACGGGAACTCGGCTGCACGGGGTCAGGATAGCTTTATAAAACGTTATCGACAACGATTGACACGCCCCGTGTCGGAGCGCAAACTCTGGAGCCAACCTGGGCTTGCCACGGCCCGGTCCAGTTCGCGCCGACGTCGTCAGGAGTGGACCAACATGCGCGACATCCGACAATCACGATTCCTGCTCATCGGGGCGTTGGTGGCTGCCCTCGGCGCGGCCGCCTGCGGCAGCGGCGGTGGCGGTGGCGCCAGCGCCAACGGCCCGGTCACCTTCAGTTGGTGGCACAACACGACAGCGCAACCGGGGCTGGGTGTCTGGCAACAGGCCGCGAACCAGTACCACGCCGCCCACCCGAACGTCTCGTTCAAGATCAACCCGGTCCAGAACGAGTCACTCCAGACGAAGATTCCGATCGCACTACAGTCCAACAATCCGCCGGACATCTTCCAGCAGTGGGGCGGCGGATCGGAGGCCAGCCAGGTCCCGTCGGGCAAGCTCATGGACATGACGGCGGCCACCGCGAGTTGGATCAAGCAACTCGGCCCGGTCGCCAAGGGCTGGGCGGTCAACGGCAAGCAGTACGGCATCCCGTTCGACCAGCACATCGTCGGCTTCTGGTACCGCAAGGACCTGTTCGCCCGGGCCGGCATCACCACGCCACCGACCACAATGGACCAGTTGAACGCGGACATCGCCCAGCTCAAGGCGCATGGCATCCAGGCAGTCGGCGTCGGCGGCAAGGACAGGTGGCCGGACGCCTTCTACTGGGACTACTTCGCCGTCCGGGAATGCTCCATCACCACGCTCCAGCAGGCATCCAAGACGATCAAGCTGAACGACCCGTGCTGGATCAAGGCGGGCAACGACCTGAAGGCGTTCCTGGCCACCCAGCCCTTCCAGAAGGGTTTCCTCGGCACTCCGGCCCAGCAAGGTGCTGGTAGCTCGGCCGGCATGCTGGCCAACGGCAAGGTCGCCATGGAGCTGCAGGGTGACTGGGAGCCGGGCACCGTCGCTCCGCTGACCAACGACAAGAACCTGGTGTCGAAGATGGGCTGGTTCCCATTCCCGTCGGTGGCCGGCGGCCAGGGCAACCAGCAGGCGGCGCTGGGCGGAGGCGATGGCTTCTCCTGCCTGGCGACGGCCGGACCCGCGTGCCCGGACTTCCTGAAGTACATCGACAGCGCCCCGGTGCAGCGGAAATGGGCCACGACCGGCAACGGCCTGCCGGTGAATCCGGCGGCGGCGTCCGCGATCATCGACCCGAATCTCAAGCAGGTACTGCAGTACAGTCAGAGCACGCCGTACGTCCAGCTGTACTTCGACATCGCGTTCCCGACCGAGGTCGGTCAGGCGTTGGACAACACCGTGGCGGACTACTTCGCCGGGAAGGGCAGTCCGCAGACGATGGTGAACGACATCGTGAATGCGCAGAACGGCGGCAAGTAGGTGTCGCACCTGGATGTCGTGCCTCCGGTGGGGGACCGCGCCGTCGCCCCA
>DATEPR010000504.1:0-3779 GCA_035273045.1 Pseudonocardiaceae bacterium
GGGCAGCCACCGGCCGAACCGCCGCCGGACACCCTGCTCGCGCACGCGGCCGACCGCCTCGGCAGGCCCATGCCGACCGACCGGCTGCGGGGCTGGCTGGTCACCCTCACGCTCACCGCCATCGGCGCCGTGCTGCGCTTCCAGAACCTCGGCTACCCCACCGACAACGGCACGCCGATCTTCGACGAGAAGCACTACGTGCCGCAGGCGTTGCAGATGCTGCGCAACGGCGGCTTCGAGGACAACCCCGGCTACGAACTGACCGTGCACCCGCCGATGGGCAAGTACCTCATCGCGGTCGGCGAGTGGCTGTTCGGCTACGACGGCGTCGGCTGGCGGTTCGCGTCCGCGTTCGCCGGCACCGTGATGATCCTGCTCATCATCCGGATCGCGCGCCGGATGACCCGGTCCACGCTGCTCGGCGGCATCGCCGGCGTCCTGCTGATCTGCGACGGCGTCAGCCACCTCCAGGCCAGGATGGGGATGCTGGACATCTTCACCGCGATGTGGCTGCTCGCCGCGTTCGCCTGCCTGCTGTGCGACCGGGACCAGGTGCGCGGCCGGCTGGCCGCTGCCGTGCGCGAGGGGTTCGCCACCGAGTCGCCGTACGGGCCGCGCCTGGGTTTCCGCTGGTGGCGGTTTGCCTGCGGGGTGTGTCTCGGGCTGACCCTGGTCACCAAGTGGGACGGCCTGTACTGGATCGCCGCGTTCGCCGTGCTGACCCTGTTCTGGGACGTGTCGGCGCGCAAGGCCGCCGGTGTCGAACGGCCCTGGGTCGGCACGCTGCTCCGCGACGTGCTCCCGGTGGTGTGGGCGCTGATCCTGGTGCCGGTGCTGGTGTACCTGGCCGGGTGGTGGGCGTGGCTGTCCAGCGAGACCGGCGTCGACCGGCACGTCGTCGGCGGCGACAACCCGTACCAGCCGGGCGATTCGTGGCCGTTCGCGCTGAACTGGGTCCCGCAGGCGATCCGGCTGCTGTTCCACTACAGCCAGAACGTCCTGTACTTCCACGAGCACCTGCTGACGCCGAAGAACAACCCGCACCCGTGGGAGTCCAAGCCGTGGACGTGGCCGATGGGGCTGCGGCCGATGCTGTACTACTACGCCGCCGGCACGTCGGCGTGCGGCTCGGCGGACTGCGTCAGCGCCACCATGCTGATCGGCACGCCGGCCATGTGGTGGCTGGCGTTCCCGGCGATGGGCTGGGCGCTGTGGCGGGCGATCGGCCGGTTCGACTGGCGGTACGTCGCCGTCCTGGTCACCTACCTGGCCGGCATCCTGCCCTGGTTCCTCAACATCGACCGGCAGATGTACTTCTTCTACATGACGCCGCTGGCGCCGTTCCTGGTGCTGATGCTGGTGCTGCCGCTGGGCGAGATCCTGGGCCGGGCCCGCGCCGGCTACGAGCGGCGGCAGACCGGCGTGCTGGTCGTCGCACTGTACGTCGGTCTCGTGGTGGCCAACTTCGCCTGGCTGTGGCCGATCCTGAACGGCGACCCGATCTCGGCGGCGCACTGGCAGTCCGAACTGTGGCTACCGTCCTGGCGTTAGCCGGACCGGCGACGCCTTCGTGACCGGGCCTTCCTCGCTGTGCCCGGACCGGCTCAGCCAGCCGGTCAGTTCCCGGTGCACGCTGGCCAGCGTCGGCCGGCGGCCCGGTTCGGCGTCCAGCGCGACGGTCAGCAGCGGCAGGTGCTGGCTGCGGTCGGGCAGGTGTGTGTTGGGCAGGCGTTGGGCGGCCGCCATCAGCGCCGACATCGGGTTGGAGCGGTGCCCGCGCGGCGGCTGGCCGGTGAGCGCGTAGCTGACGGTGGCGGCGAGTTGCCAGGCGTCCGACGCCGGTGTGGCCACGCCGCTGGCCGCGGTTTCCGGGGCCAGGAAGTCCGGCGTGCCCATCATCAGGCCGGCCGCGGTGAGCGTGTGGTCACCTCGGGACCTGGCGATGCCGAAGTCGATCAGGTGCGGCATGCCGTCGGAGTCCACCAGGATGTTCGCCGGCTTCACGTCCCGGTGCAGCACACCCTCGGCGTGCGCGGAGGCCAGCGCCCCGGCCATCGTCGCCCACAGCCGGGCCGCCGCCACGTCGTCCAGCCGGCTGTGCCCGACGATGTCGTTCAGCGGCCGCCCGTCGATGTACTCCATCACGATGCCCAGACCGTCGACATCCTCGATGATGTCGTAGACCCGCACGCAGTTCGGGTGGTGCACGGCGGCCAGGGCGCGTGCCTCGCGCATCATCCTGGCCTGGGTGTCGGCGTCCGGGGCGTGCGCGAACTTCAGCGCCACCGTCCGGTCCAGTTGGGTGTCCTTGGCCAGCCACACCGTGCCGAAACCGCCGTGCCCGAGCTGCCGTTCCCGGCGGAACCGCCCGCCGGCCGAGTTCCACAGGACCGTGGCGTTGTCCCGGGCGAACGGCAGCGGTCCAGGCGTGTCGGCCAGCCGGGCGGGCGCCGGTCTGGGCGGGCCGGCCAGGTTCGGTGGCAGCGGGGTGTTGTGTTGCGGCCGGTACGGCGAGGACGGCGGCGGCTGCCGGTACAGCTCACGGGGCGGCGGGTAGGCGGCGGGTGCCGGGCGCGGCGGCCGGTTGACCACCGACCAGCTCGGCGCCCCCAGCAACGTCACCAGCAGCACACCCACCACGCTGACCACCAGGAAGCCCAGCCACAGGTGGGCCATCAGGTTGGCCTGCAACGGGATCGTGGCCACCGCGAACGCCAGGAACGGCAGCCATCCCAACCGCCCCGGCCAGTGCGGCCCGCGGCGCAGCGCGATCCGCTGCTGCACCATCACCGCGAGCAGGCACAGCACCGGCACCCCGACGAGGGTGACCAGGTAGACGACGAACGCGAACGTCCCACCGGTGGAGCGCATCAGCGCCTCGAACACCGTGTGCCCGTGACCCAGATAGGCGCCCTGGGTGCCGAATCTGTCCACCACGCACGCCGGCTGCCGCAGGGCCGTCAGGTCGGCCCCGGTGAGCCCGGGCGCAGTGCCGTCGACCTCGGCGGCGTGCAGGACGTTGGACACGAACGTGGCGCCCAGCCACGGCACCAGGAAGCCGAACACGGCGCCGAACAACCCGAACGCCACCAGCACCGGCGGGCCGTAGCGGTTGCCGGTGCCCTTGCGCACCAGCGCGACGAGGACCGCGCCGACGACAGGTGACAGCCCGAACACGGCGCCGGCCAGCGTGACCGTCCACGGCCACGCACCAGGGCA
Source organism: Pseudonocardiaceae bacterium (assembly GCA_035273045.1). Lineage (GTDB taxonomy): Bacteria > Actinomycetota > Actinomycetes > Mycobacteriales > Pseudonocardiaceae > DATEPR01. Next base: position 3,220 of record DATEPR010000504.1, read on the forward strand.
CAGGTTGATCGGGAACTGGTGTAACCAGGACAGCATGGAACCGATCACCTGAGCGAGTTCGCCCACGGGAAGCTCCCTCTGCCGTCGCCGATCCGCCGCTCCACAACTGTAGGACGACCAGGGTCGTGCCGGGGTTGATCCGGCGGAGTGTCGACGGCAGCCGACGCCACCGTCAGGCAATCACCCGTCCGGCGGATTACACCGTTGGACGGTCATCCTACCGCCGTTCAGGGCATCCGGCTCGGTATCGGCGAACCAGCCCGACAGCGGGGCCGCTGCGACATAATCCGCCCATGAGCCTTCCCCCGCGGGGCGGACCACAGCGACAGTTCCAGCAGCCTCCGGGGTATCAGCCGCAGTACGGCGACTCCGCCATGCTGCGCGGTTACGACGGCGACCCGCGCTACCCGTGACCGCGCAAGTTGCGCCGTGTCTTCGGTTTCACGATCGACTGGCTGATCCATGTGGGCTGTGCCGTCGGGGTGGGTGTCGGGTCGCAGCACGTGCCGTCGGGCCGTGGCCGCGTTCACCGCCGACTCGGCCTCGTCGAGCAGGCTCTG